>CAJWAY010000012.1 GCA_913020685.1 uncultured Flavobacteriaceae bacterium | reverse complement strand
GAATGGCAAGGACTAGACGCTGGACCTGAAACTCTAATAAACTTTGAAAAAATAGTAACGCAGTCTAAAACTATTCTCTGGAATGGGCCGCTTGGTGTTTTTGAGTTTGAAAATTTTTCACATGGAACCGTTTCACTGGGAGAGTTCATAGCTAAAAGTACTTTGGCAGGAGCTTTTTCTTTAGTTGGTGGTGGAGACTCTGTGGCAGCCGTTAAACAGTTTAGACTTGAGGATAAAATGAGTTATATTTCCACAGGCGGTGGCGCCATGTTAGAAAGTCTTGAAGGAAAAAAATTACCTGGGATTGCCGCCCTATTGGAATAATCTTCAATATCATGAAAAAGTCGTCTCTCTTTATAATAATCATTTTTATATCATCTTGTAAGGAACAAAAAACTAAACTGAGATACTTGCCCGATTCCAATGCAAACATCAATGAATTAACAGTAGTGATGCCCGAAAAAAGTTGGGCAGGAGGCTTGGGAAAAAAAACCCGCGAACTTTTGGAAACCCCCTATGAGGGTTTACCCTTTAATGAACCGCAGTTTACACTTAAGTACTTGTCCCCTAAGATTTTTACGGGCTTTGCTAGAAACAGTCGGAGCATCCTATGGTTTGTCAGAGACTCCCTAGCGCGATTTCAACTTTCGGAGGACTTGATGGCTCAACCCCAGACCGTGGCAATGGTAAAGGGAGAAGACGATGACGTTCAAGCCTATTTTTTTGAGGAAAATATCGATCTTTTTAAAGCGGTGCTGACCGAAAAAGAGCGCAAAGAAAAATCTAGAAGGATCAAAAAATCTCCTAATAAAGATAAAGATTTTCAAGAGCGATTCAGCATATCATTGATTTACCCCACAGCATATAAGACTGTAAAGGATACGACCAATTTCATCTGGATCCAAAAGGAGATACCAAAGGGACATATGAATTTGGTGGCCTACAGTATTCCAATGTCAAGCTTGATGGGGAATATAAAAAAACGCATACCCGAAATTAGGGACTCCATAGGAAGGAATTATATCCCTGGGAGACTTAAAGGCTCCTATATGATCACCGAAAAAGCCTATCGCCCCTACTATTACAAAACTCGAAAGGAGGGAAGGTTAACCTATCTGACAAAGGGCACATGGGAAGTCGCCAATGATTTTATGGCAGGCCCCTTTATTAATTATATGATAAAAGACACCTTAAAGAAGAGATGGATGGTGATAGAGGGTTTTGTTTTCGCCCCTGCTTCCAATAAAAGGGATCAGATGTTTGAACTCAATACCATTTTAGAATCAGTAGTTTTTGAGTAGACTACTTTTTGTCTATTTTGGAGTCAGATTTGTCTTCGTTCTCTTTGGTAGCGTTTTTAAATTCTTTAATACCACTTCCCAATCCTCTCATCAGTTCTGGGATTTTTCTCCCCCCAAATAACAAAAGCACAACAACAACTATAAGAGTGATTTGTAGAGGGCCTATGGCACCTATTAAAGAGTAAATCATAGAATACATAGTTTATAATTTTAGTAAAAGTAAATAATTATTCGATGCAATCTAAATTTCTTTCCTGGGCCTATAATTTATCTTTAATGGCTAAACACTATCTTTGTAAACAATGGCAAAAGGAAAAAAAAAGAAAGGGTTTTGGATTCAGAACCTTTTATATCGCTATCGTTTGGTAGTTATTAGTGAAAAAACCTTCGAGGAGAGGTTTTTCTTCAGAGTTTCGCAGCTCAACATTTTTATATTGTTATTTCTTTTCGTTACCTTAATGACCATTGGATCTTTTTTTTTGGTAGCCTACACTCCTTTAAAGGAGTTTATCCCAGGCTATACTAGTCTTTCTATAAGAAAAGAGGCCATTAGAAATACATTTCTGCTTGACTCTATCAATTTAGAATTTCAAAAACAAGACCGGTTTATTAAATCTATAAAAAGTGCTCTAACTGGAGAGACTGATTTGGAAGAAAACTCCTTGCTTATTTCTAAAGATCTGTCGCCTGAGCTCCTCAATTCTGATAATACCTTGACTGTAGCAGATTCTTTGTTGCGTTTAGAAGTCATTCAAGAAGATAAGTACAATTTAACTCCCAATGATCTAAGTAATGTAAAGTACCTCCTTTATTCTCCAGCAGATGGCCCAATTTCTCAAAAGTATGACGCCAAGAAAAGACATTTTGCCGTTGATATTGCACTAGAAGAGCACGCTCCAGTAATGGCAGTAGCCCATGGAACAGTTATTTTTGCAGAATGGACTGCCGAGACAGGTCACGTAATAATTGTAAAGCACGATTATGGATTGTTGTCCGTTTACAAACACAATTCTTTCTTGGAGAAATCACAAGGAGATTTGGTTAAAGCAGGGGAAGTAATTGCTAGGTCAGGGAATACCGGAGAATTGTCTACAGGTTGGCACCTTCATTTTGAACTATGGTTTAATGGATATTCGGTAGACCCTACTAATTTTATTGAATTTTCGCATGCTCTATGATAAAAAAGATTGGAGCGAAAATTCTCGCCAAATTCATTCATCATAAAAACCAAAAGTGGATAAGAAATCCCCTTCTTGCGCAACAAAAGACATTTGATTTTCTGATACAAAAAGCCAAATCAACAGATTTTGGACGTGACCATGGTTTTAATAAAATCATGAATTATAAAGATTTTCAAGTATCAGTACCAATACGCGATTATGAGGGGCACAGGGTTTATGTAGATAAAATGTTAGAAGGAGCAACTTCTGTATTGTGGCCTGGCAAACCACTCTATTATGCTAAAACAAGCGGGACTACATCCGGTGCAAAATACATTCCCTTGACCAAAGATTCTATGCCCACCCACATTACTGCTGCTCGGGACGCGCTGTTAAATTATATCTACGAAACAGGAAAAACCGATTTTGTCAATGGTAAACAAATTTTTCTCCAGGGTAGTCCCACGCTCAAAATTAAAAACAGTAATGTCACCGGCAGGTTATCCGGAATTGTTGCCCACTTTGTCCCTAAATATTTGCAGAAAAACAGAATGCCTTCTTGGGAAACGAATTGCATAGAAGATTGGGAAACCAAAGTAGATGCTATCGTTAGGGAAACTTTGACTGAAAATATGAGCTTGATTGCAGGGATTCCCTCTTGGGTACAAATGTATTTTGAGAAACTGATAGAACAAACTGGCAAACCTGTAGGAAATACATTCCCAGACTTTTCACTTTTCGTCTATGGTGGGGTCAATTATGAGCCTTATCGCCCTTTGTTTGAAAAACTCGTAGGCAGGAAAGTAGATAGCATTGAGCTCTTTCCCGCATCCGAAGGGTTTTTTGCCTACCAAGACCATCAAAATGATAAGGGGCTGCTCTTGTTACTAAATAATCAAATTTTTTATGAATTTATCAAAGCCGATGAGTTTGGGGAACGAAACCAAAAAAGACATACTCTGGGGGAGGTCGAACTAAATGTCAATTATGTTTTAATCCTTTCAACATCCGCAGGTTTATGGGCTTACAACATAGGGGATACAGTTCGTTTTGTTTCTTTGAAGCCCTATCGTTTGGTGGTGACAGGTAGAATTAAACACTTTATTTCTGCTTTTGGAGAGCATGTTATCGGAAAAGAGGTTGAAACGGCGATGCAACAAGCTTGTCAAGAAAGTAAGGTCCAAGTTAAAGAATTTACGGTTGCTCCTAAAATTGATCCAGAGGAGGGACTTCCCTATCACGAATGGTTTATCGAATTTGAAAATCCTCCCCAAGATACAGAGAATTTGGCCCAAAAACTTGATCAATCAATGCAAGAACAAAATGTATACTACGAAGATCTCCTCAAGGGAAGCGTTTTGAGAACATTGGTTATCACTACTGTTGCTGACGGAGGTTTCCAACAATACATGAAAAGCATTGGAAAATTAGGAGGTCAAAACAAAGTTCCGCGTTTGTCCAATGACAGAAAAATAGTTGATAAATTGCCTTTAAAGTAAATAATGTACACCAATAATGTTCATCAAAAGCGATTTCAAAAAACTCTTGCTTTTTTGAATCAAAATATTGAAAAAGGATCGCACATTCTAGATTTGGGAGTTCAAAACCCAATGTCTGAATTAATGAAGGCTAATGGCTACAAAGTTGAAAATACCCAGGGAGAGGATTTGGATGAAGACCAAACGGGACTGATAAATTCCAATGCAGAGGTGGCAACTGCTTTCGAAATATTGGAACATCTACTTTCCCCTTATCAAGTTTTAAAGAGCATAAGAGCCAAAAAACTTGTGGTTAGTGTTCCATTAAAAATATGGTTTTCAAGTGCTTACAGAAGTAAAACGGATTTGAGAGATCGCCATTTTCATGAGTTTGAAGATTGGCAGTTCAATTGGCTTTTGGAGAAAACAGGCTGGAAAATTGTGGCAAGTCAGAAATGGATCAATCCACCTGAATCATTTGGTATTCGATCCTTGTTAAGGTATTTTATACCCAGACATTATATTGTATATGCCGAAAAAATCAACACATAAATCTTGAAAATTTACATTGTCATACCGGCCCACAACGAGGAGAACAATATTGGAATAACCTTGTCCTCTCTTGTAAACCAAGAGCTTAAACCCACTCAAGTGGTGGTTGTCAATGACAACTCAACTGATCGAACATCAGAAATCGTTGAAGGTTTTACTCGGCAATACTCTTGGATAAAGCAGATCTACAGAAAATCATCGGATGATCACCTTCCCGGTGAAAAAATAGTAGAGGCTTTTTACAATGGCTATGGGACATTGGGAGAAGATTATGAAATAATCTGTAAGTACGATGCTGACATGGTTTTCAAGTCAAACTACCTATTGAGACTATCAAAGCATTTTGAAGGAAACAAACGGCTCGGGATGGCAGCGGGGCAGTGTTACATTCAAAAGGATGATCAATGGATTTTGGAAAACCCAAACAAAGACGACCACATTAGGGGGGCTCTAAAAGCCTATCGAAAAGAATGCTTTCTGGAAATCGGTAAAATAGCAAGGTCCATTGGTTGGGACACGCTCGATGAACTGATGGCCCAATATTATGGTTGGGAATTAAAAGTGGACACCTCACTCAAAGTAAAACACCTCAAACCCACGGGGTTTAAGTACAGTCCTGGTGCTTCACAGTTACAGGGTGTCGCTACTTATCGGATGAGGGTGAGTTTTCTTTTAGCACTAATCATTGGACTCAAGCATGCTTGGCTCAAGCAAGAAGTAAGAGTTTTTTTCAGCTATATCAAAGGGTTTTTAGATGCTAAAAGAAAATCCTCAACGTTTATTGTGGATGCAAATCAGGGGAAATTTATAAGAAACTACAGGTGGAGAGGTATTTTACAAAGGTTTAAAACAAAATAAGACTCACTTAATTATATTTGTTACCAATTAACCCCCCTATGAGGGATTAAACTGCCATGATAAATTCTTCTACGAATAGAAATTAATTAATATAAACTCTTAATTATAGACCAAAACGTGTGAAAAAATTGAACATACTAGTACTGGGAAGTGGAGGGAGAGAACACACTTTTTGCTGGAAACTCGCTCAAAGCAAATCGACCAATCAAATTTTTGCAGCCCCGGGAAATGCTGGTACGGCTCGTCTAGCCAACAACCTAGACATAGGAATTAATGATTTTGACGCCTTGAAAAAAGCAGTCATCGAAAACAATATAGACCTTGTGCTGGTAGGACCTGAAGCCCCACTGGTAAATGGCGTCCACGATTACTTTCTCGCCGATATTCAATTGAAGAATATTCCGGTAATTGGACCCCAAAAGTTTGGGGCTACCCTCGAGGGCAGTAAAGAATTTGCTAAGGCTTTTATGAGCCGGCACAACATACCCACAGCTCAATACGGAAGCTTTACCCCTGGAAATATAGAGGAGGGTTATGCTTTTTTGGACCAAATGACGGCTCCTTACGTTCTTAAAGCGGATGGTTTAGCAGGCGGAAAAGGTGTTCTCATTATTAATGACTTAGACATTGCAAAAAAAGAGCTTTCCAACATGCTTTTGGATCAAAAATTTGGAAAGGCTTCCTCCAAGGTTGTAATTGAAGAGTTTTTAAGTGGAATTGAACTTTCATGTTTTGTTTTAACAGATGGCACAAATTATATCACTTTTCCAATGGCTAAGGACTACAAACGTATTGGAGAGGGAGATACCGGTTTGAATACTGGAGGAATGGGCGCTGTTTCTCCTGTTCCTTTTGCTGACGAGAAGTTTTGTAAGGCAATCCAAGAAACCATTGTTAAACCAACTATTAATGGACTCAAAAAGGACAAGATTCCTTATGTTGGTTTTGTTTTTATAGGGTTAATTCGTGTAGGAGACGCACCTTATGTTATAGAGTATAATGTCAGAATGGGTGATCCAGAGACCCAAGTTGTTCTACCCAGAATAAAAAATGACTTAGCTGAAATGTTATATTATACAGCAATAGGTAAGCTTGATCAAGTCGAGCTTATTATTGATGATAAAACTGCTACCACTGTAGTAGCCGTTTCGGGCGGATATCCAGAGGCTTACGAAAAAGAAAAAATAATTAAAGGGCTGCCATCATCAACCGATAGTTCAATATTTCATGCCGGCACAATAATTAAACAGGGTGAAATACTGACCAATGGTGGAAGGGTGCTGGCCGTTACCTCATTAGCTGATGACTGCAAAAAAGCTCTTTTAAAGTCTTATGAACTATTAAATAAGATAAACTTTGAGGGAATGTATTTCAGAAAGGATATCGGATTCGATCTATAAAAATGAATGAGCAGACGGGTCTTTATTCTCCTCCCCACTTTTATCAAATTTTTGCAACTCTTTTATCCAGTAAACTGTAGCAATAGATCCAATCCCCAGAAAAAGGAAACTCATCCCATTAGACAGCCACCAGCTGAAAAATTCTAGCTGGGAAAGTAATTGGAAGGGAATAAACAACAGATCTTCAAATAAGCTGGCAATGGCTTCGAAAAAGTTTTTCATTAAAAATGCTTAAATTATATTACAAAAATAATAAAACTTGGATATGATAGTTAAGATTTTTAAAAAATAGGTTCAAAAAAATATCTTACTTCAATATTTCAGAGTGTATTCCATGCCACTGTTTATTGTAAGCTACAATAATTTGGAGGCCCTTTCATTGACCAGTGGTTCTAAATACTCGGGGATGCACTAACAATGGCTGCTATTTTTTCAATTGTAACACTTCTGGAAATTCAACACAAAGGAAAGAAATTTGATGTGATTAAATTGATCACTTTTCCTGCAATTTTACTCTTTTTCCCCTCGCTTTTCGATTTGGATACCATAACATTATCACTGATCATTCTACTAATCAAACTTTTGACCATGTAATAATAACCTAGAATTGCCCTTTGGAATCGAAAAAATTGCTGATCAAATTGTATCTTCGCGCTAATGAAAATTTCCAAGATGAGCCAAAATTCGACAAGTCGACTTTCGATTAGAATTTTCAGAGAAAGTATTAAAAAATACCATCTTTTAGATAAAGTCAATCAAACTTTTGAAAACCCTTACCCAGTTGACTCATTAGAGCACTTACTCTATCGAAAAAATTGGATTGACACTGTTCAATGGCATTATGAGGATCTGATCAGAGATCCTGATATTGACCCTGTTGAGGGCATGAAACTTAAAAGGTTAATTGACGCTTCCAACCAAGACAGAACAGACACTGTAGAATTCATTGATAGTTTTTTCCTCAATCAGTTCAATGACATTGAGGTTCAAAGGGATGCTAGAGTAAACTCGGAAAGCCCGGCATGGGCTTTGGATCGTTTGTCAATTTTGGAATTGAAAATTTACCACATGGAAGAAGAAGCCAATCGAAAGGAGGCCAGTGAACTTCATCGTGAAAAATGCAACACTAAGCTTAAAGTATTACTCACTCAAAGAGAGGATTTGGTGTCGGCTATTGACGATCTCCTGAAAGACATTGCAAGCGGGTCAAAATACATGAAGGTTTACAAACAAATGAAAATGTACAATGATGAGGACACCAACCCAGTTTTGTACAAGGACAAATCATAGCTATTTATGAAAGATCCTCACCTGCTGTTGATTCGATTTTCCGCATTGGGAGACGTTGCTATGACAGTTCCGGTGATTCGTTGTCTTTATAAAACCTATCCTGGCCTCAAAATTACGTTTGTCAGTCGCCCCTATGTTTCACCACTTTTTCAAGAGTTTAAAAACTTTAATTTCTATCCCACAGATTTCAATGGTCGTCACAAAGGTATAAAAGGATTATGGACTTTGTTCCAAGAACTAAAAACCACCTCTTTTTCTGGGGTTGCAGACTTGCACTGTGTTTTACGAACCCACCTATTGTATTTATTTTTTTTACTCTATGGTTATAAAGTCAAATCCGTTAACAAAGGGCGATTAGAAAAAAAAGCCCTTATTCGTATTAAAAACAAAAAGTTTCAACCGTTAACTCCAACGATCTATCGCTATGCAGATGTATTTAGAAAATTGGGTTTCCCTATTTCATTTGATCAACACGATTTTCCCGAAAAAAGAGACCTACCCATATCATTGTTACCATTATATCAGAGAAGTGAAAAAAAATGGATAGGTATTGCCCCTTATGCAGCCCATTCGGGGAAAAAGTATCCTTTGGATCTGATGCAACAGGTCATTAATTTTTTGCAGAAAGACCATCAGATTTTTCTTTTTGGTGCCGGGGAAAAAGAAAAAGATCGTCTAGATGTTTGGGAAAAAGCCTATGCAAATGTTTACAGCATTGTTGGAAAAATAGGGCTTAAAGAGCAATTGGATCTTATGGCACATTTGGACTTGATGATTTCTATGGATTCTGCCAATGGACATATGGCAGCCAACACTGGAGTCAGGGTACTTACCCTATGGGGAATGACTCATCCTTTTTGTGGTTTTTCTCCTTTTAATCAACCTTTGGATTACGCCCTCACTTTGGACAGAAGTCAATATCCTTTGATTCCTACCTCTGTTTATGGAAATCGCATTCCACATGGCTATAAAGATGCTTTTAGATCCATGGATCCTAAAACGGTGATCGAAAAAGCCTTAGAGTTGCTAGAGCGCTGATGCCTTAAACATCATCGAAATCTACTGCCAAGTGGCTACTGGTAGCATGTGCTTGGCATGTTAAAATCAATCCTTCTTCGACTTCTTCATCGGTTAGGATTTGATTGTTCTCCATAACTGCCGTCCCTGATTTGATTTTTGCTATGCAACTAGAGCAAACACCACCCTGACAAGAGTAAGGTACGTCCAGCTGATTTTGAAGGGCAGCATCTAAGACACTTTTTCCATCTGTATTTTGGATTTTATGAGTTAGTTCGTCATAAGTGATCTCCAATGATCCTCCCCCTTCTGTCTTAACTTCGATTTCTTTTGTTTTTGAAGATGAGGTGAACAATTCAAACAGAACGGATTCTTTTTTTACACCATTGGAATACAAAATATCTGATGCAGTTTCAATCATCTTTTCAGGGCCACACAAAAAGAATTTATCCACGGTGCCTTCTAATAGTTTTAGGGTTCTATTAATTACATTGGCCTCAACCCGTCCAAAAAGACTTCCCTCTACATTCGCTCTACTGAATACCCACTGAATGGAGAGACGTCCACTAAAGGCTTTTTCCAAATCCTTTAATTCATTGTAAAACATAGTGTCCTCAGGTGTTTTATTACCATAAACCAAATAAAAACTGTTTTCAGGATGATCCAAAAGGGCTGTTTTTATAATAGACATTACAGGAGTAATCCCGCTTCCTGCAGCAAAACCAACCAAGGTTTGTGATTTACTACTTGATAAATAATGAAAACGACCATCTGGTGGGGCTACCATCATCAGGTCATTTTTGAGTAACGATCGATTGGCATAAGTCGAAAAAACACCCTCTGGGACTTCTTTGATGCCCACCTGAAGCCCCTCGTCGACTCCACTACAAATGGAATAGGAGCGCCTTACTAATTTTTCGTTTATATTTGTTTCGAGAGTCAGGTATTGCCCTGCTTCAAATCGAAACTTTTCCTTTTCCGCCTCAGGAACCTCAAAAGAGATTAGGACTGATTTTGTAGTATTTTTGGTAATCTTTGAGATCACCAAAGGGTACATCTCTGGCATAAGTTTTTTTGCTTGTAAAGTTATTTTAAAAAAAAAGAATGACAATATTAAAATTTTGGCAACTCTCGATTAAGGCGTTTTTTAGAGCTCCTCAATGGGAAGTAGCCATTATCGCTAAATTTTTTTTGGGTTTATTTGCAGCCTATATGTTTGCCTCTATTTTGTTCATAGGGGGAAGTATTTATTACATTTTAGGACGAACATTTCCTGAACATTCAACCATAGACATGATAAATCAGGGGGTTTTCTTTATGTTTTTGATTGAATTTATTGGGCGTTTCTTTTTTCAGCAACCACCGACCACTCATGTTCAATCATGGATGCTGCTACCAATAAATAAGAATAAAATCCTCAACGATATGTTATTCCGTTCATTGTTGAACCTCTTTAATTATACTCCTTGGTTATTATATTTTCCCATTGCGGTAGTGAGGGTAATCGAAGGCACTTCTTGGACGACATCACTAATCTGGTTTTTCCACCTTTTATGCATCACCCTTACCCTTAATTATTTGATTTTTTTGATAAATAAAAGCAATCGTTTTTTTATTTCGACTTTGGTATTGGTCATCCTCGCTATTAGTTTGGAGTTTTATACCGACTTTTCGTCTTATAAATTTTTTGCTACTGGATTGAATTGGTTGGAGCAAAACCCAATTTCATTATTAATCACAGCTGGTTTACTTGTCTTGATTTACAGAATTACGTATCAATTTTTGAAGTCACGTTTTTATTTGGACATGGGTCTGGCCAAAAAATCTGAAAAAGTTCTTCGATTGGGTTTTGCCTTTTTGGAAGGTTATGGAAGGATAGGGGCTTTCTTAAAAAACGATTTGAGACTTCTTCTACGCAACGCAAGGCCCAAACAGGTACTACTCATTGCATTTATGTTCCTTTTTTACGGTCTACTCTTTTTTTCAATGGAGATGTATAGAACAAATTCTACCATATTAGTTTTTGCAGCCATCTTCATTACAGGAGGTTTTTCTTTCACTTATGGCCAACAAGTGCCCTCATGGGACAGTGAATATTACCCCTTGTTAATGACCCAAAACCTTACCTACAGGGAATACTTGGACTCCAAATGGTGGCTGATGTTCGGCTCGGTTGTCATCTCCATGATTCTTTCTACTTTCTATTTAATTTTTGGGTGGAAAACTTATCTCTATGTTTTGACTGGAGCGATCTACAATCTTGGGGTAGGGTCATTAATCACCCTTTACTCTGGGGCTTTCTTTAATGTTCCTGTCAAACTCAATGTCAAGGCCAAAGCCTTTTCCAACACCAAGGCCTTCAGTTTGACGCAGTTGTTGTTTACATTTCCAAAACTGGGATTACCCATTTTGGTTTTTTTTATTCCCGATTTTTTTCTTGGTGGATATGCGGGTTGGATAACACTGATTGTAACCGGACTCCTGGGTGTTGTCTTGAGAAAGCTCGTCCTCAATCATATCGCTAAGATTTACCGTAACCGCAAATACAAAACCATTGAAGCGTTCTCAAAAAATTAAGTTTATGATTAGCATTGAAAATCTCACCAAAACGTATGAAAAGAAGGAAGTCCTAAACATTGATCAATTAAGCATCAAAAAAGGAGAAAGGTTTGGCTTAGTAGGGAATAATGGTGCCGGAAAAACAACCCTTTTTAATTTGATTTTGGATTTGGTAAAGCCCAATACTGGACAAGTACTTAACAATAATGTCCATGTTCACCAAAGTGAAGACTGGAAAAAACATACTGCGGCCTTTATCGATGAAGGATTTTTAATCGGATATCTTACGCCTGAGGAATACTTTTATTTTGTTGGGGAGTTAAGGGGGCTTAATGAGTCTCAGGTGGACAGTTGGCTGGAGGAATTTGAAGTTTTTTTTAATGGAGAAGTCTTAGGCCAAAAAAAATACATTCGAAACTTTTCGAAAGGAAATCAAAAAAAGGTTGGTTTAGTGTCTACTTTTTTAGGGAATCCCCAATGTGTTATATTAGACGAGCCTTTTGCCAATCTCGATCCCACTTCCCAAATTCGATTTAAAGAAATTGTCAAAAAGCAAATTGAAAACCGCACCACTACATTTTTGATTTCCAGTCATGATTTAAATCATGTTACTGAGGTTTGCGAAAGGATAGTTTTACTCGAAAAAGGATTGATCATAAAAGATCTTAAAACTGATTCGGACACCTTTTCTCAATTGGAGTCCTATTTTAAGGTGTAGTTATACTAAATAGGATCTTTTAGAGTTATATAAATAAACGTTTTCCATTGAAAAAAGTAGTCCATTTTTTGGCGGCAGCAATAGGGGTCATACTAATTATATTGGGCTGTTCTACCCAAAAAAACAAAATGCTCAACCGAGGATACCATTCTCTAAACACCAAATACAATGTGCTTTTTAATGGAAAGGAATCTTTCAAAGTGGGGCAATCCATTTTGGAACAAGCCTATGATGATAATTTCTTCGAATTTTTACAGGTGGAGCCCATTGCCCTTAACGGGGAGCAGATGAACCAAACCACTATTGTGCCTGGTTTTGGTAGTGCCGAGGAAAAAGCTGTAAAAGCCATTCAAAAGCACTCCATGAACATCAATGGAATGCAGCGAAACAACAGAATAGATGAAGCTTATTTGCTTTTGGGCAAATCACGTTATTATGACCGGCGCTTTTTCCCCGCCATGGAAGCCTTTAATTATTTGTTGGAAAATTATGCGGATAGTAAAACTTATGTCGAAGGAAGAATATGGAGAGAAAAAACAAACATAAGATTGAAGAATAATGAGCTTGCGATTAAAAACCTCAGAAGTTTGGCACGAACCATAACTCCAAGTAGTAAATTTCATAGCCCTGCCAATGCTGCCATATCTCAAGCTTTTATCAACACCAAACAATTGGATTCTGCAATTTACTACATCAGAAACGCTGCTCTGACCGCCAAAAATAACCGAGACAAAGGCCGTTATTATTTTCTAACTGGCCAGTTATATGAAAATCTCAAAATACCTGATTCTGCCCTGTGGGCCTTTGAACAAGTTGTTGGACTTAAGAGAAAAACTCCAAGAAAATACTGGATAAATGCCCAGATCAAGAGACTACAAATAAGAAGTCTACGTGACAGCATGGACCCAATGGATTCCTATGAAAAACTTGCTAAAAATTATGAAAACTTCATTTTTGACCACTGGATCAATCGTGCTATAGGCATTCATTATTTCCAGCAAAAACAAGACAGCCTAGGAGAATACTACCTTGGCCAATCTTTAAGATCTGAAAATCTAGATTTACCAACAAAACGCGCCAATTACAGAGATTTGGCTAATTTCAATTTTGCGGGAGGCAATTATGTCAATACGGGGGCATATCTCGATAGTCTCCTAAAAACATTACCCGAAGAAACATTGTTAAAAAAAAGGACTCAAAGAGAAAGAGACAACTTAAATGCTGTAATCAAATATGAAAATATAGTAAAAATCACAGACAGTTTGATATACATTACCAAATTGGATAGCGATGCTAAAATGGAGTACTTTCAAAATTATATTGAAAAGAGAAAGGCAAAAGCAATGGCAAAAGTTTCTTCAGAGGAAAAGAGAATATTTCCTTTTTTTGGCAAAGCCTCTAAGACCAACGCATTTTATTTTTATAACCCCAAGTTATTAGTTCAAGGTCAACAAAAATTCCTTTCTACCTGGGGAGACAGGCCCAATACAGACAATTGGGCGATAGCATCAGCCATCACTTCAATTAGTGATGAATCTGTTGGGGCCAAAGAAGAAAAAAAGAAAAAAAACGAAACTTTTTTTGTTGAGAAACCTGAGAATTATGTCAATGCTTTGCCTAAGACCAAAAGAGAAATCGATAGTATAAAAAAACTAAATCGGAATGCCTATCTGCAGTTGGGGATGATTTACAAAGAGAGTTTTAAAAACTACTCTCTAGCAAAAGAGCGATTGGAACATTTGCTTATGTTTAATCCACATGGTGAGATCGAAGCCTCCGCATTATATCATCTCTATAGAATAGAAGAAAAAATATTACCAGATAAAGCAAAGCAATACTATAACCGTTTAATAAAAAACCATCCTGATTCACCCTATGCAAAGATACTTATCAATCCATTCGAGTTTGGCCAGTCAGATTTCCAAACACCTGAAAAAGTATATGAGAGTTTAGTGAAAATCTACCAAAAAGGAGATTTTGATCAACTGGAAAAAAAAGCAAAATCTTTTGGAGTTATGCTCAGTGGTACTGATGTACATGCAAAATTCGATCTATTGATGGCTAATTTTGAGGGTCGTCTAAAGGGAAGACAAAAGTGGGAAAAAGCATTATTAAACATTTCACAAAAATATCCCGAATCCCCTGAGGCAATAAAAGCCCTTGAAATGATCGAGCAAATAAAACGGACAGATTCTATTGAAAAAAATAATTTAACATATCTCAATTACAAATGGATTTTTACTTTTAAGCTTCAGGACACAGCTACTTTAAAAAAAATAAAAAACAAACTCCAAGGTGCACTAAATGAAAGTCCCGATTTAAGATGGTTTTTGTCTGAAGATCGATTTAATCAAGATCATACCTACTTGGTTTTACATGGAATTCGCAACAGGAGAAAGCTCAATGAGTTGAAAAAGAGGTTTGAGGAGGACGGGCAAGAATTCACAAATACAAATAATTTTGTAGTTTTATCGGCCGATTACAAAAAAATGTTTTTGGACAAAATAAAATTTACCAATGAAAAATAACGAGATCAACGGCCACTACAGCCGAATAGCCAGCTCAACAAAAGTTAAGGGGGATATAGTTTCTGAAGGCGATTTCAGAATTGATGGAACCCTCGATGGATCAATCAAAACTAAAGGCAAAGTTGTTGTGGGTAAGGACGGCAGTGTTAAAGGGGCAGTGAGCTGCTCCAATGCTGATGTCGAAGGAAAAATTAATGGTAACTTGTTTGTATCCCAAACCCTTAGTCTTAGATCGACAAGCGTTATTGATGGTGATGTTGTGATTGGTAAATTGATCGTAGAGTCAGGAGCAACCTTTAATGCATCCTGTTCCATGAACAAGGAGGGTAAAACAGCAGACTTTAAGCTAGTTAATAAACCCGACGAAACCCATGAAAAAACAGCCTAATAATTGGCTGATCTTCTCCGGACTTGCCTTTCAAATAGGCATAGTTATGTATATTATGATTTATTTAGGAGGTTGGATACAAGATAAATGGGACATATCATCCAAATGGCCTCTCCTTGTCACATCATCCATAGGATTAGTTTTTGTACTAATAATTATCATAAATAAAGGTAACAGAAGTTGAATCGGTGATATCCCCATTAATCAAGTTTTCTGTTAAGCTTTTTTTGTTGATGACCGGCCTGTATTGGTTTCACATCTTCGTAATCAATCTGATCGGACTTTCAGTTCAAGACGGCCTTTTAAAAGCATGTTATCTCTTTAACACACTTACTGGAGTAATTTTTTACTATTTACTTCTTATTGTTTCAAAACTTAATCCAACAATTTTGGGATGGGTTTTTCTGCTCACAAGTGGGATAAAATTTTTACTTTTTTTTAAATTGATTTCCCCCATTTTTCAGTTAATGCAAATGTCACCTTATCAAGAATTATTAACTTTTTTCGTTCCTTACACCTCTGCCTTGAGCCTTGAAATATACCAATTGATAAATAACTTTAATCAAAAGAAATAATCATTAAATAGAACTCTAAAAATATATTTTAAAACTATTTTATTTCAATCGCGAAAAACTTACATTTGCAGCTCAATAAAAAGATTAGTTTATTGCTAATTATGTCGAAAGGACTGTATTTATATCTATCAGCTTTCATACTGACTTCATTCAGCAGCCTAAGCGCGAAAGAATCTAACACCAAGGAATACGAATCAACTGGTGATCTCAAGTCTGAAATAAAGGCATATATACTACACCATTTACAAGACTCACACGACTTCAATCTTCTTTCATATAAAGATAAAACAACCAATGAAAAAGTATATATTGGAATGCCATTACCAGTCATATTGTGGGATGACGGCCTAAAAATGTTTTCTTCTTCCAAGCTGAAGCACGGGAAAAATGTAGCTCAAAAGGGAGACAATTACTACAAACTCTATCACGGTAAAATATATAGAACCGATGCCAAGGGAACGATCACCTATGACGATCACCACCACCCTACCAATGTTAAGCCGATTGATTTTTCGATTACCAAAAACGTTATTTCAATATTGTTAACCGCACTATTGATGTTTGTATTGTTCAGAGGGCTGGCTCAATCTTATCATAAAAACGGCATGATCGCTAAAGGTGTGGGTCGGTTTTTTGAGCCTATTGTCCTTTATGTTAGAGATGAAATAGCTATCCCTAACATAGGCGAAAAACACCACAGAAGGTTTATGGGCTATTTATTGACTCTTTTCTTTTTTATATGGTTTCTTAACCTTTTGGGATTAACCCCTTTAGGAATTAATGTAACTGGAAACATTGCTATCACCTTTTGTTTGGCGTTGATTACCTTTATTATCACGAACTTCGTAGGAAAGAAAGATTATTGGAAGCACATTTTTTGGATGCCCGGGGTTCCATGGGCCATGAAAATCATTTTGGCACCCATAGAACTTTTAGGGTTGATCATTAAACCCTTTTCATTAATGATTCGTTTGTATGCCAATATATCGGCAGGACATATCGTATTGATGAGTTTGATCGCCCTTATTTTTATATTTAAAAACTGGATTGGATCCAGCCTGTCACTTGTATTGGCTTTTTCAATCTCCATCATCGAAATATTGGTAGCCCTATTACAGGCCTACATCTTTACGGTATTGTCAGCCTTATATTTTGGCTTTGCCGTTGAGGAACACAATGAAAACGACGATCATTAATTAAGTATGTATAATTTAAATCAATAATAATTATGGAAATTCCAGCAATAGTAGGAGCAGGTTTAGTAGTAATTGGAGTAGGGATCGGTATCGGATCCATTGGGAGAGGTGCCATGGAGGCCATCGGACGTCAACCAGATGCTACTGGAAAAATTCAAACAGTAATGCTTATCGCAGCGGCTCTTGTCGAAGGAATCGGTTTTGCCGCATTGTTTGCAGTTTAACAAGCATTGTTTATAAACCCACTTTTTGGGTTAAAATTTTTAAAGGATGGAAAAATTAATCAATGAATTCTCATTTGGTCTGTTTTTTTGGCAGTCGCTTATTTTTATTGGTCTGATCTTACTTTTGAGGAAGTTTGCTTGGAAACCAATTTTGGATGCTGTAAATGAAAGAGAGACTTCTATAAAAGACGCTATTAATGCAGCCAAAGAGGCTAAAAAAGAAATAGCTACTATAAAAGAAGATAACCAAAAAGTTCTAAAAGAAGCCCGAGCTGAGCGCGAATCCCTGTTAAAGAAAGCCCGTTCCGAAGGTGCCAATATCGTTACTCAGGCCAAAGACGAGGCCAAAGCTGAAGCTGATAAAATCATCGCTCAGGCACAAGAATCCATTCAAAACGAAAAACGCGCGGCACTCATAGAACTCAAAAATCAAGTAGCTCAAATTTCATTGGACATAGCTGAAAAGGTTATTGATTCTGAATTGGAAAGTAAAGAAAAACAGTCCAAATTGGTCAACCAGTTTATTAAAGACGCTCCTTTATAATCAGAATATGAAAGCAGGAAGAGCTTCTATCCGATACGCAAAAGCACTTTTGGAATTCGCCACGGAAAACCGAATGGAAAAATCCGTTATTGAAGAAATGGAAAACATCCTCTCCCATTTGGAAAGAAGCCCCCAGTTGGACGAAGCATTGAACAGTCCCATTTTACCTGGCTCTCAAAAAAGAAAGATCATCGACGAAGTCTTTCCTAATGCATCTAAAATTATTAAGAGCCTTTTTGATCTTTTATCACAAAATGGTCGGGAAGGAATTCTTGGGGGAATAGCCCATCATTACATAGAATTGTTTGACAAACACCAAGGGAAAGTTGCAGCAACGGTTATTACTGCAGTTCCCCTAACCGAAGATCTGGAAAAAGAGGTACTCATCAAAGCCGCTGCTTTGACCCCTTTGAAAATAGAACTCATAAATATCGTAGATCCCACCATCAAGGGAGGATTCATTCTTAGGGTTGGAGATTTACAATACAACGCCAGCATAGCAGAGCGCTTGGAAGTGTTAAAAAGAGAATTGATTACATCCTAATACTGAAAAAAAGAAAAATGGCAAACGTTAAGCCCGCTGAAGTTTCAGCAATATTAAAAAATCAATTGGCAGGATTTGAAGCCACAGCCTCCTTAGACGAAGTGGGAACCGTGCTCGAAGTAGGAGACGGGATTGCCAGGGTATATGGACTTACCCATGCCCAATATGGAGAACTGGTCACTTTCGAGAACGGAATGGACGGAATGGTTTTGAATCTTGAAGAAGATAATGTTGGAGTAGTACTCTTGGGGCCCTCTAAAGAAATCAAAGAAGGGAACACCGTTAAGCGTACCAAAAAAATTGCCTCCATCAACGTAGGTGAAGGCATCGTAGGACGTGTGGTTGACACCTTGGGAACACCTATAGATGGAAAAGGATCCATTGAGGGCGAAACATTTCAAATGCCGTTAGAGAGAAAAGCTCCCGGCGTAATTTTCAGACAACCTGTAAACGAGCCACTTCAAACAGGAGTTAAGTCTATTGACGCCATGATCCCTGTGGGTAGAGGCCAAAGAGAATTGGTGATTGGTGATCGCCAAACTGGAAAAACCACGGTTTGTATCGATACCATACTCAATCAAAAAGAATTTTTCGATGCTGGCGAACCGGTATACTGTATCTATGTTGCTGTAGGCCAGAAAGCATCAACCGTAGCAGGGATTGCCAAAATATTAGAAGATAAAGGTGCTTTGGCTTACACCACCATTGTTGCTGCTAATGCCTCTGACCCTGCTCCCATGCAGGTATACGCTCCTTTTGCCGGAGCTGCCATTGGAGAGTATTTTAGAGATACGGGTCGTCCTGCATTGATCATCTATGATGACCTGTCTAAACAAGCAGTTGCTTACCGTGAGGTATCCCTTTTGCTTCGACGCCCTCCGGGGCGAGAGGCTTATCCTGGGGATGTATTCTACCTTCACTCCAGATTGCTGGAACGTTCTGCAAAAGTCGTTGCTGATAACGATATTGCAAAAGGCATGAACGACTTGCCCGTGTCTCTTAAAGACAGAGTAAAAGGAGGAGGTTCACTGACGGCTCTGCCCATTATTGAGACCCAAGCTGGAGACGTTTCCGCCTATATTCCAACCAACGTAATTTCGATTACTGATGGACAAATATTTTTAGAGTCTGACCTCTTCAACTCTGGTGTTCGACCTGCGATCAACGTGGGAATCTCCGTATCCAGGGTAGGGGGATCGGCACAGATTAAGTCTATGAAAAAGGTAGCGGGTACGCTCAAACTAGACCAAGCCCAGTTTCGTGAGCTTGAGGCCTTTGCCAAGTTTGGTTCTGACCTTGATGCTGCTACTTTAAATGTGATTGAAAAAGGACGACGAAACGTTGAAATCCTTAAACAAGCGCAAAATGATCCTTATACAGTAGAGGAGCAAGTTGCCATCATCTATGCAGGGTCAAAAAACTTGTTGAGAAATGTTCCAGTGGAAAAGGTCAAAGAATTTGAAACCGCCTTTTTAACCACCCTCAAAAAGAAACACAAAAAGACTTTGGCAGAACTTAAGACAGGAAAGTTGAGCGACAATGTGCTTGATACCCTCAATGCCGTAGCACAAGAAACCTCAAAAGCGTTTGAATAGATGGCCAATCTAAAAGAAATACGGAATCGTATTGCCTCGGTCTCTTCGACCATGCAAATCACCA
>CAJWAY010000011.1 GCA_913020685.1 uncultured Flavobacteriaceae bacterium | reverse complement strand
TCACCCCGAATACGTCAAAATGGTAGAAAGGGCTCAAACCTCCCATTTGCCGGATTCTTATCACCAAGCTCCTTTGGAACAGGGCATCAAAGCCTATTTTACTAGCCTAAAAATTGGAGAAGTAGATTTTGCAATAATAGAAGATCGAAAATTCAAATCCGGGCCCAATGGAAAAATACCCAGACAGGGACCTAGAGCAGACCATATCAATGACCCTAATTACAATCCTGAGTCCATCAACTTACCCGAATTAGTCTTGCTAGGAGATTTACAGCATCAATTTTTGGAAGAATGGGGGAGTGATAATAGCTCTCGAATGAAAGCCGTTCTATCCGCTACCGGATTTTGTGGAGGGGCCCATTTACACGGAAAAGCAAGTAATCGCCTTCATGCAGATTTGGATTCCAATGGTTGGCCACAACATGGAAGGAACAAGGCCCTTAGCCTGATCCAAAAAGCTGGTGCGGTTCACATTGCAGGAGACCAACACCTGCCTACCATTATTCATCATGGCATAGAAGAATTTGAGGATGGACCATGGGCTTTTGTGGTTCCTGCGATAGTCAACAACTATTACAGCAGGTGGTGGTGGCCCGAAGACGAAATGCCAGGTGAAAACAACAACAATATCCTCCCATGGACAGGACGCTACTTTGATGGTTTTAAAAATAAAATTACCATGCATGCCTATGCTAATCCGAATTCTGAATCAAACGGTGCAGGTTTTGGATTTATTCGATTTAATATTCAAAAAAAAGAAGTCACTTTTGAGTGTTGGCCAAGAGCTCAAGACGTTTCCCAACCCAACGCAAAACAATTTGTAGGATGGCCGTTAACAGTTAAGCTTTAAGATTTTGATAAAAAAAATTCTTTTTACTTTCAATACTACTCTTTAAATTAAAAAAATTAGTTACAAAATTTGACTATTCATTTGGAGATGAACTGTCGTATTTAGATATTTATGCAGGGCTTAGGGAATAGTTAAGTTATAACTATTATCAATTTAGTCATAAAAATCCTGCCCCAAGTTGTAATACGACATGAATGTAAATGTTTAAAATTGGACCTGGTTAAAATTTTCCAACCCTTTCCAAAACCCATAAAGATTATTAAGCCCAAACGCTTGGGGAACAAAAATGTATTCGAATTAATATAATAGAAACAATGAAATTAAAACTAGATAATGGACTCAGTAGGAGAAACTTTGTGAAAAACTCCACACTGGCAACAACAGGAATTTTATCTGCCGGACTCCCTGTGGGAGCCATGGCCAATGTTTACGGCAACAAAAAACTAAAACTCGCTCTAGTTGGTTGCGGCGGTCGTGGAAGAGGTGCTGTCGTTCAAGCCCTTCAGGCCGATGAAAATGTTGAACTGATAGCGATGGCCGACGCCTTTCAAGACAATGTTGAGAAAAGTCTCAAAATTGTACAAGAACATTTTGATGGTGTCAAAAAAATCAAAGTAAATCCCAAAAATCTTTTTTCTGGTTTCGATGCTTACAAAAAAGCCATTGACTTATGCGATGTGGTAATACTGACAACCCCTCCAGGTTTTAGGCCCTATCACTTTGAATATGCCATTAACAACGCTAAACATGTTTTTATGGAAAAGCCCCTAGCTACTGACCCTGTTGGTGTCAGAAAGGTACTTAAGGTGGCCCAAAAGGCTAGAATGAACAAACTTAATGTAGTTGTAGGTTTACAACGACATTATCAAAAAAAATATCTCGATTTATATCAAAAAGTACAAGATGGTAGAATTGGAAAAATTACAGGTGGACAGGTTTATTGGAATAGCCCAGGTGTTTGGGTAAGAGAACGCAAACCTGGACAAACCGAAATGGAATATCAAATGCGCAATTGGTATTATTTTAATTGGTTATGTGGTGATCATATTTTGGAGCAACACATTCACAATATTGATGTAGCTAACTGGTTCATTGGAGGCTACCCTTCTCAGGCACAGGGAATGGGAGGAAGACAGGTGAGAAACGGCAAAGATCACGGAGAAATTTTCGATCATCACTTTGTAGAATTCACATATGATTCCGGAGCTGTTATTGCAAGTCAGTGCCGTCATCAACCGGGTTGTATGCGCCGGGTTGATGAAACCTTACAAGGATCTCAAGGTAGTGTAAATACAAATACAGGAAAACTCACCGATTTAGAGGGAAACGAAATTTATAAATACAAAAGTGACATGTTAAATGAGCCTAATCCCTATCAGGTTGAACATGACAAATTATTTGCTTCGATTCGAAATGGTGGAGTAATTGCTGATGCCGAAAATGGTGCTAAAAGTACCCTAACTGCTATTATGGGGAGAATGGCTACTTATTCTGGTAAAGTCATTACTTGGGATCAGGCTATGAATTCTGATATGGAAATAATGCCTGAATCTTTAGACTGGAATAGTAACCCGCCCACCATGCCTGACATTAATGGGAGCTATACCATACCGACCCCAGGGATAACTGAATTTTAAAAAATATAACTTGATGAATAGAAGAAATTTTACCCAATCTACTCTGATAGCGGGAATGGGAATATCATCAGTTCCAAATATATTTTCACAGTCGGTTGTTATCGCACCTCATCAATTCAATCTAATGTATGCTCCTCATCTGGGTATGTTCAAACACTTAGCTGGGGACGATCCAATCGATCAGCTTAACTTCATGGCCGATCAAGGATTTACAGCATTTGAAGATAATGGTATGAATACAAGAACTATCGCAGTTCAGGAAAAAATGGCAGCGACCATGCAGAAAAGAAATTTGACCATGGGGGTTTTTGTGGCATACAAAGACTTTAGAAATCCCACCTTGGCTAGTGGTAAAACTGATGACCGCATGGAGTTTTTAAGGCAGATCAAAGCTTCTATTCCGGTTGCCAAAAGAGTCAGAGCTAAATGGGTTACCGTTGTTCCCGGAACTGTAGATTTGAAACTAGTGGAGGATTACCAAACCGCCAATGTTATTGAAAGTTTAAAACAAGCTTCAGCTATTTTGGAGCCTCACGGCATAATCATGGTTTTGGAGCCCCTTAACTGGTATACAAATCACGCTGGCTTGTATTTAAAAGAAAGTCCACAGGCTTTTCAAATCTGTAAGGCAGTCAATTCTCCCTCATGTAAAATATTATTTGACATTTATCATCAACAAATCCAAGAGGGTAACTTGATTTTAAACATTGAAAAATGCTGGGATGAAATTGCCTATTTCCAAATTGGCGACAATCCAGGTAGAAAGGAGCCCACAACTGGTGAGATCAATTTCATGAATATTTTTAAATACATACATTCCAGAGGTTTTAATGGTGTTTTGGGAATGGAACATGGGAATTCAAGACCTGACAAAGCGGGTGAAATTGCTGTAATTGATGCGTATAAAAATGTAGATGATTTTATTTGATTGATAAAAGAATTAGTTTAAACTTAAAATGTATCAGTTAAAAATTATACAAGTTAATTGAAGTCTTTTTCACCTACTAAAAATAATCCCTGGGACGCAAAGCAAATCAATTTGGTTGCAAGGCGTCTAGGTTTTGGATGCTCTCTGTCCGAAATCAACCTATACTTGAATTCCAGCCCTGGAGCTCTCATTGATGATATTTTAGATAAAGCCTCGAGTTTGAGTCCGACTAAGCCACCAGAATGGAGTCAGTGGGACAATAAGCAATTCAACAACTCTGGAAAGAATAAAAGCTATTATCATACTATTTGGCAGAAACAAGCTTTTACTGACATCATTAACAATGGCTTTAGAGAACGTCTTACGCTTTTTTGGAGCAACCATTTTGTTGTAGAATATAAAGACGTGAACCAACCAGCTTACCTATACCAGTATTATGCCCTGATCCAAACCCATGCTTTGGGAAATTTTAAAACTTTTGTCTCTGAGATAGGATTATCTCCAGCCATGTTGCGATATCTCAACGGTTATGAGAACAAAAAAAATAACCCCAATGAAAATTATGCCCGAGAATTGTATGAGTTATTTACTTTAGGTGAAGGTAACGGATATTCCCAGGAAGACATTACCGAGACTGCTAGAGCTCTTACGGGATACAACCGTTTTAAAACTAATTTGGGAGTAATAGAATTCAATGAAAACACCTTTGACAAAGGAAAAAAAACCATTTTTGGACAAACTGGTAATTGGGGTTACAATGATGTAATTGAAATTCTCTTTGAGGATAAAAAAGACCTTATCGCTGATTTTATCTGTACCAAGATCTATCTTTATTTTGTCAGTCCACAAATCGATTCAAGTACCATTTCGGCTATGGCTGAAACCTTCAAACAAAATGAATTTGAGTTAAAACCTGTCCTGAAACAATTATTTAAAAGTGAGCACTTTTTTGACCCTGTCAATAATAATGTAATGATCAAAAGCCCCATTGATATGATGTTGGGATTGCACCACTCTCTTTCTTTTGAATATCAGGACAATGTAGATTTGGAATTGAATTTTAGAAACAAGTGCAGGGACATGGGACAAGAAATTTTTTCACCTGTAGATGTAGCGGGGTGGCAAGGTAATCACAATTGGATCAATTCCGAAACCCTACCCAAACGATGGGAGTTTGCTGATTATTTATTGATTAGATACTGGAAAAAAAATAAGAATCAGTTCAAAACTTTTATACAATCCCTTGTCGGAAGTGATGAAACCGATTTAAGATCCATCATCACTCAACTCAAAGACTTTATGTTTTGTCCTTGTGAAATAAAAGAAGAGGAAATGGCAGATGCCATTAATGTATTCATTGGTGAAGTACCAGAAAATTATTTTGAGGACGGCACCTGGACTTTGAAAAGCAACAGCGTTCCCAAACAGGTATACGATCTGATGCGTTTTATGATATCCCTACCTGAATTTCAACTGAAATAGATATGAGGGATTACCAGCCAAATGAACTATATATGAAGTCCCATGATCGTGATCATGCGTACTGGGATCGACGCGGTTTTTTGAGGACACTCGGCATTGCTGGGGCAGGGGTTATTTCATTTGGAAGCAGTACCCTTTCCGTAGTTGAATCTCCAATTTTGAATCAAGCTTTATCAGATGCCTACTCTGATCGTATTTTGGTCCTCATTCGACTCAAAGGAGGAAATGATGGACTCAACACCATTGTTCCTCTATACGACTTTGATCTTTACGCCAACAAGCGTCCGAAAATTCACATTCCTCAAAATCAACTCACCAAACTAAATGATGAATTTGCAATGCCAAATTTTATGGAGAATATAGATCCTTTATGGAAGGAAGGGGCAATGAAGGTCATTCATGGGGTAGGCTATGAAAATCAAAATTTATCACATTTCAAATCCTCCGAAATTTGGGCAACAACCACTCCCAATGGTGAAATCACCTCCGGATGGATGGGTAGATATTACGAAGGGAAGTATATGGATTATATGAACAAACCGCCCGAAAAGCCCTTGGCCATTCAAATCAGCGGTGGTGGAAATATGATTTTTGATGGAGACCTCACCACTTATTCTTTTTCGGTATCAAGTCCTCAACGTCTCAAAAGAGTGGCTGAAAACGGAACTCTATTCGATAATCCTAACAGTGGTGAAAATCTTCACGCTCAACAGGTTTCTTTTCTTAGAGATGCTTCAAACACCACCTTTCGTTATGCATCTGTAATCAATAAGGCTTACGAAAATTCAAAAGCATTCGATGCATACAATAATGATAATTTCGATTTACAAATGAGCTTGGTTTCCCGTTTTATAAAAGGTAATTTGGGAACCAAAGTCTACATGGTATCATTGGGTGGTTTTGACACCCATGCCAACCAACCTGTTCGACATGAGGCTTTAATGAAAAGGCTGACCAGGGCAATTCAAGTCTTTTATCAAGATTTAGGTGATTATGGAGTAGCTGATAAAGTTCTATCGATTACTTTTTCTGAGTTTGGTCGAAGGGTTGCCGAAAACGGTTCCAGTGGTACCGACCACGGTTCTGCAGCACCCATTATGCTTTTTGGTCCTGCACTCAACGGTAATGGTTTTATCGGTAAACATCCTAGTTTGAGGACATTAGACAAAAAAGGCAATATGGCTAGCAGCATAGATTTTAGGGCTGTATATGCTTCTGTCCTCACCGATTGGTTGTGTGCAAAAGAAGTCGATGTCAGAAATTCCATTATTGGCCCTAGGCCAGACCTTTTAGGACTTGGATTGGGATGTGATGGGTCGGAAAAACTAAACGGGACTGATGATCCACTGCTTCCCATACATGCAGCTGTAAATCAAGATCAAGGGGTGAGTTTATATTTGACTCTCAACCAATCCTCTAAAGTCGAAATTAATGTCTATGATGTATTGGGAAGAAAGGTAGTAAATACCATCAGTTCTGATTTAAACTCCGGCAAGCACAACCTTTCTTTGATCGATGCCGCTGCCCGACGCCTTCCCCCAGGTCAGTATTTTTACAAAATTATCGCCAACGGTGATAAAACCTACAGCAAATCTTTTTTGGTAAGATAGCGACTATTTCCCCTTTATTTTTTCGAAGACTTGTTCAACCATCCTCCCCAATTCAAGGGCATCCTTATGGCTCCACAACTCACTTTCTTTTTTCCCGTAGGCGATACATCGGTTGACCTCTTCAATTTCTGGAACATAACCAATACCCAGTGAAGAAAAATCCTCTTGGGTTATTGCTCCAGACTGGGTCAACTGCACTTTTTGGGCATTATGCCAAAAGCCATGGAGTAATATTTCCCCTTTTGTTCCTCCTATCTTGGCGTGGTTGTCACTATCATTGGCAACACCACAGTATAGCAGCGCTTGGGCATTTTCGTATTGTAGTATCATTGAGGTCTGAACATCTACTCCCGTTTTTGCGGATATGCATTGTGCAACAATATTTTTTGGTCTACCCAAAATGAAATAGGCAAGAAAAAGAGGGTATACTCCCAAGTCTAATAAAACCCCTCCCCCTTTTTTAGGATCCATTAAACGATGGAAGGGATCCAGATCAAGACGATAAAAAGAAAACTCGGCATACAGAAACTTTGGATCACCAATCTGCCCCTCTTTGATCCATTGTTTTGCTTTTTGTATGGCTGGATTAAAGCGCGACCACAAAGCCTCCATTAAAAAACAATTTTGTTTTTGGGCCATTGCGATCATAGCTTGTATTTCTCCCTTATTGAGTCCCAAGGGTTTTTCACACAAAACCCCTTTTCCAGCTTGTAGAGCCGCTATGGTCATCGCTTTGTGATTCTGGTTGAGGCTGGCAATATAAACGACCTCAATTTCGGGATCACGATATAAATCGTCATAATTATCATAAGCTTTTTTTCCGTCAAATTCTTCCTGAAAAGCAATTGCTCTATCACCATCTACAGAGGCTACACCGACCAATTCAGCTTGAGGTACAAGCTTTAAATCCCCAGCAAATTTTCTTGCAATATTTCCCAAACCTGCAATCCCCCATTTTATTTTTTTTCCCATCGTCAGCTGAATAAATTTTAAAATCCAATTTAATATTTTATATCCAACAAAATAATCCAATTCATTAATTGAAATTTTTATAATTTGTAAAGGATTTAAGAAAATCAACCCAACGAAACTCTCAAAGATAGGTTTGATACAGCCAAGATAAATTTTAAAAAAACCTGCCTGTCTGCAAGTAGAAATAATTATAACTTAAACTTGTGAAAAAATTAATTCTTTTCGTTTTTATTTTGCCATTTCTTTATTCATGTGAGCAAAATAAATCACAACCACCTAACATTGTGTTTATCATGTCCGATGATCATGCTTTTCAAGCGGTGAGTGCATATGGGCATGGTTTGAACAAAACCCCCAACATTGACCGAATTGCCTATGAGGGTGCTCTATTTAACAAAGGTTTTGTGACCAATTCGATTTGTGCTCCCAGTAGGGCAGTAATGCTTACAGGAAAACACAGCTTTGTAAATGGAAAGGTTGACAACATCCAAGACTTTAATTGGGAGCAACCCAACTTTGCCAAAGACCTTCAAGGTGCCGGCTACCAGACCGCTATGGTCGGTAAAATTCACCTCAGAGGATTGCCACAGGGTTTTGATTACTCTGCTGTATTACCAGGTCAAGGGCACTATTACAACCCTGACTTTATAATCAATGGGGTAAAAGAACGGATTCAGGGTTATGTGACCTCCATCACCACCAAATTGAGTTTGGATTGGCTTAAAAACAAAAGAGATAAAAACAAGCCCTTTCTGCTATTGTATCACCAAAAAGCTCCACATAGAAATTGGCAGTCTGAAGAAAAGTATTTGACCCTTTTTGATGATAAAACTTTTGATTTTCCAGAAAACTTCTTCGATGACTACAAAGGCCGACCTGCCGCAGCAGCTCAAGAGATGCTAATAGCTGCTACCGAAGAGCAAATTGCCACCGCGCATGGCAATGGCGGACACGGTCGCTGGGGACATGACTTTAAATTTCTAGTCGACCCTCACGGAAGAGAGACCCGATTCAACAAAGAACTCGAACGCTTTACCCCAAAACAAAAAGAAGCGTGGCTTATTGCCTACACCCCTAAAAACGATGCTATGAAAGCCTCAAAATTAGAGGGTAAAGATTTAGCTCTATGGAAATTCAATCGTTATCTTAAGGATTACCTTCGAACTATCCAATCCGTTGATGATGGAGTTGGTCAAGTACTTAATTACCTTGATGAAAACGGTTTGGCAGAAAACACGATTGTTGTTTACACTTCAGACCAAGGCTTCTACTTGGGAGAACACGGTTGGTTTGATAAAAGATTCATGTATGAGGAATCCCTTAGAACTCCCCTTTTGATGCGATATCCAAAAGAAATTAAGCCTGGTACTCAGATTAATCAAATGATTCAAAACCTTGATTTCGCCCCTACATTTTTGGACTATGCAGGGGTACCCATACCTAAAGAGATGCAGGGAGAATCTTTTAGAAAAGTTGTCAGTAAGGAAAACAGTGAATGGCGTGATGCCATTTATTATACCTATTATGAATATCCATCAGTTCATATGGTTAAAAGACACAATGGAGTCAGAACCGACCGCTACAAACTCATACATTTTTATTATGATATCGACGTATGGGAAATGTACGACTTGGAAAAGGATCCTGCGGAAATGAATAATATTTATAATGAACCTGCTTATGGGGAGATCCAGGAAATGATGCACAACAGATATGACGAAATGCGTGAAAAATATGGTGATTCTGATGCTCTAGACAAGCAGTTTATCGATAGCTATGTCAACCGATAAATCCCTATGATAAGCCCAAAATCAACCCTTTTACCTGTCTAGTTAAAAGGGTTTTTTTATAAAAATTTGTCATCAATATGAAAGCTTTTTTGAGTTTTTTATTCTTGTTATTATTAACTCTGGCTTGCCAGCAGGAACAGCCCCCTAATATCATTTTGATAATGGCCGATGATCACGGACGGGGTGATGTAGGTTATAACGTACACCCCCGCTTTAAGACCCCTAATCTTGATGCTATGGCCCGAAATGGGGCTGTTTTTAAACGTTTCTATTCAGCAGGTTCGGTTTGCTCACCTATCAATACAGTAATGATGGAAGGGATTATTAATTTTACCCTAATTATTAATATTACAAAAAACTGAAGGATGAATCACATTGAAGATTTGATCGACCTAATCACTTTGGAGAAAACAGGCAAAAACACCTTTGAAGGACAAAACTTCCAAACGTCTTGGGGTCGTGTTTTTGGTGGACAGGTATTAGCACAGTCTCTAAATGCGGCTTATCAGACTGTCCCTGATGATCGGTTTGCTCACTCCCTCCACGGTTATTTTATATTGGGAGGAAATTTGGATTTACCGATTTCATATGAGGTGGACATTATTAGAGACGGTAAAAGTTTTACCACACGAAGGGTAGTGGCATTCCAGGAAAGACGTGCAATTTTTAATATGTCTGCCTCTTTTCAATTGCTTCAAAAAGGAGTTGACCACCAAAACTCAATGCCCAATTATATTCCTCCTGAAAAATTGTTGAGCGATCTGGAGCAATTGGAAATGCAAAAAACAGACCCTGAAGTATTTGAACGTTTTAAAAAAATCAAACCCGATGTTATAGAATTCAGACCTGTAGAAAAGTTAAGTTTGAGGGATGATCTTAATGCTCCAGCGGAGAGTAACTATTGGTTTCGTTCCAAAGAGTCCACCCCTTTTGAAATAGCTCTTCAACACCAGTTGTTGGCCTATATCTCTGACTACGGTCTATTACGTACAGCTACCTTACCACATAAAAAAGAACTCAGCCAAGGCCCAACTTTTTACACTAGTTTAGACCATGCCATGTGGTTCCACCGACCCTTTTCTCTGGACCAATGGCTGCTCTATGCCATGGACAGCCCTAGCGCTTCAAACTCTCGTGGATTTTCAAGAGGTTCTATCTTTGACCGTGAAGGTTTGTTGGTAGCATCTTCTGCTCAGGAAGGATTGATAAGGCAATTAAACTCATCTTAGGATCCACTTGTTTTTGTTTATTACTTTTTACACCAATATCTACCATCTTCTGCTTTTCTTTTTAATTTGCAGAAAATCTTTTGAATGGAAATCGTACTATTGATTTTATCATTTTTGACTTTTGGGGTGCTTTTGTTTTTGTATTTCAAAAAACAGGGAAGTAATCTATTTTCATATGAACAGCGGGAGTTGATCAAAAAGGAATTATACCAAAATAGGGAGGAACTATCGAAAAACCTGAGGGAAACCCGTTTGGAAATCACACAAAGTATGGAACGCCTCAATGGAGTATTAGCAAAAAAAGCTAAAGAGGATAGGGAGGAATTACGAAACACTCTCAAGGATTTTCAGGAAGCATTTTCCAAGAATGTAACTGCTTTTAATGAGTTGCAAAAGCAAAATTTTGAACGTCTTAATCAAAAGCAAGATGAATTGGTAAAATCGACTGAGTTAAAGCTGGAAAAGATGCGTGAAACTGTGGATGAAAAACTCCACAAAACACTCGAGGAGCGTTTGGGTAAATCTTTTGAAGTGGTCACCCAGCAGTTATTAAGGGTGCAAAAGGGACTAGGAGAAATGCAGACCCTAGCTGCAGGGGTGGGTGACCTTAAGAAGGTATTGAGCAATGTCAAAACAAGTGGAGTTTTGGGGGAGATACAGCTAGGCAATATTTTAGAGCAAATCCTGGCTCCTGAACAATATGATGCCAATGTAAAAACTAAAAAAGGATCTGATGCACTGGTGGAATACGCTATCAAACTTCCAGGGAAAAGCCACAGTAATCGTCCAGTTTACCTGCCTGTAGATGCCAAGTTTCCTCAGGAAGATTACACTCGTTTGCAATTAGCCTATGAGGCGGGAGATTCAGAGGTGATTGAAGGCTCATTGGCTGCCTTACTCAATACTGTAAAGAAATTCGCTAAAGACATTTCCCAAAGGTATATCGATCCACCCTACACTACTGATTTTGGTATTATGTTTTTGCCTTTTGAGGGCTTGTATGCTGAGGTGACTAGACATCCAAAGGTGATCGCCCAATTGCAAAGAGAATATAAGATCATTCTGACTGGTCCCACTACCTTGGCAGCCATGCTCAACAGTTTACAAATGGGCTTTAAGACCCTAGCGATTCAGAAACGTAGCAGTGAGGTCTGGGATGTTTTGGCCAGTGTTAAAAAAGAGTTTTCTTCCTTTGGTACTGTCCTGGAAAAGGCCCAGCGCAAGATCAAAGAGGCTGATAACGAGATAGAAAAAATGGTGACCACCCGTACCCGTATGATGTTGTCCAAACTACGTAAGGTAGAAGAGATAGAACCTTCTAAAGCTGAAGATAAAAAAGAGGAGGACGACCTGTTAAAACTTCAATAGCTAAAATCCAGCAATAACTTCTACATCAGGATGAAGGGCTTTGAAATCCGCAATGTCTTTGTCGGTTATGCGTGTATTCCAAACAAATAATTTTTTTAGACTCTTCATTTGTCCTAAAGTGATCAAAGTATTATTACTGACCCGAGTACCATAGAGATTTAGCTCTGTTAGGTGTTCCAATTTTTGGAGGGCTTCAATACCTTTGTTGGTTACTAATGGGTTTTTTTGGATCTTTAATCGGGTAAGGTTTGGAAAATTACTAATGTAACTCAGATGGTTGTCATTCAGCATACAATCCGCCAAGTTGAGCCAAGTTATGTTATTCTTTATCGACTGGACTTTAAGTAAATCATTTATTTCAATCTTTTTCTTGGTGAATTTCAAATCCAGAAAACTCTGTTCGGGATTCAGAAATCTCCAAATATATTCCTCTCCTTCAATTGATTTGAGATCCTCCTTTGAAGGCGAAGATAAAGTAAGGGTTTCTAGAAAGGTTTTTTCTCTTAGGTCAAGACCGTATTGGAGTTCCATCAAGCGCAGAGTTTTAGGATCATTTCGGGTTAAAGTTACAGGCATTTGTTTTTCTGCTCCATTGTCAATCCACCACTCCAGCGTAGCTATTTGATCGTAGCTAAGTGGTACTCCAGTTGGAGGCATAAATTTGGGATGGTCATGGGGAAAACTAACCCTTTTGTAAATTAAACTTTTGAAGGGGTTACCATTTTGGATTCCCGCACCACTGTTCCCCCCTTTGATCATAGTTTCTATAGAGCTCATATTGAGTCCACCGGAAGCTAGATTTTGGTTATGGCAAGCGATGCATTTTTCCTCCAAAACGGGATGAATCAAATCTTCATAAACAAATAAGGAATCGTTATTAGAACGTTTGGTCTCAGATAGGGTGGTTACCGAGATTTTCTTTTGAGTATATGGAAGATTTTCGAAAAGGTAGTTTTGACCATGTGTCATTTCTCCTCCAAAATGACCCGTAATCGTCAACAGTATAATTGAAGTCAGGTTAACAGACCGATTAAAGGATTTAGTAAACCGAAAGTTAATATATCTAAGTAACCAAATAATAAAACAAATGCTTACAAAAGCAATACCACTCCACTTATGAATATCAATCTGTGATTCAAAATAGTAGCCATTATCTCCCAAAAACCAGCCAAAGAGTGCGGCCAAAAGCCCGCTGAAAAAGCTGAAGAACCATCCCATGGTGATCACACGTTGCACACTGTTGTTTTTATTTCGCATAAAAACATCAATTGCAATTGTTAGTAGGACAATACCGATGGGTAGGTGAACAATTAGAGGGTGAAGGCTGCCAAGGAAGTCGAGTAATTCTGTAAGCATACTTTTAGGCTAAAACTTCGTCAACGACATCGCCGTGCACGTCTGTCAATCGGTAGCGCCTGCCTTGGAATTTAAAGGTTAATTTTTCGTGGTCAATCCCCAAAAGGTGCATAAGTGTTGCCTGAAAATCGTGAATATGAACTGGTCTTTCTGTAATATTATAACCAAAATCATCGGTGGCTCCAATTGTGATTCCTTTTTTGACCCCTGCACCTGCCATAAAGATGGTAAAGCAACGGGGGTGGTGATCTCTACCATAGTTGTCTGGTCTGAGCATTCCTTGAGAATAGTTGGTACGGCCAAACTCTCCTCCCCAAATTACTAAGGTGTCCTCCAAAAGCCCCCTTTGTTTAAGGTCTTGAATTAGAGCAGCAGTAGCCTGATCCGTTTCTTTGGCTTGTTTTTTGATATCCCTCGGCAGGTTGCCGTGTTGATCCCAACCGCGGTGGTAGAGTTGGATGAATTTGACATCTTTTTCAGCCAATTTTCTGGCAAGAAGGCAATTTGCGGCAAAGGTGCCAGGGTTTTTACTATCCTCACCATATAGATCAAAAATGTACTCGGGTTCATCTGATACCTCCATCACTTCGGGGACAGATGTTTGCATACGATAGGCCATTTCATAGTTCGAAATTTTCGTTAAAATTTCTGGATCGCCAATATCTGCGTGCTGTATGCTTTGCAATTTTTTAAGTGATTTTAGCTGTTCTTCTCTAATTCCACTTGTCACACCGGGGGGGTTTTCGAGATAGAGCACAGCGTCTTTTCCAGAGCGAAATTGAACTCCTTGGTGTTGAGAGGGGAGAAAGCCGTTGCCCCAAAGACGGGAGTAAAGAGGTTGTCCGTTTTTGCCTTTGGTTACCAAAACGACGAACTCGGGGAGATTTTTGTTATCAGTTCCCAAACCGTAGCTTAGCCAGGAACCAATAGAAGGTCTGCCTGGCAGTTCCGATCCGGTTTGGATCATTGTAATGGCAGGATCATGGTTGATGGCATTGGTATACATAGATTTTATAAAGCAAAGTTCATCTACTATCTTGGCTGTATATGGCATTAGATCACTCATCCAAGCACCACTATCTCCATACTGGTTAAAATTAAATAGAGTTCCGGCCATTGGGAAGGAATTTTGACCCGAACTCATCCCAGTAAGCCTTTGTTCACCTATAATGCTTTGAGGAACTTCCTTACCAAACATTTGATTGAGTTTAGGTTTGTAGTCGAAGAGATCTAATTGTGATGGTGCACCACTTTGAAAGAGGTAAATGACCCTTTTAGCTTTGGGAATGAAATGGGGAAGTTTCATTTTTTCACTTTCTAAAAGGTTTAGGAAGTTGCTTTGACCATATGAATTGACTGGACTAATAAGTGATCCTAAGGAGAGGGCTCCTAGTCCAAGGGAGGTTTTGGTGAGAAAATCCCTTCGGGAGTAATTCTTATTTTCGTTATTATGGTCGTTGCAGTGCATATTATCGTTTGGTATAGGTTTCGTTGTGGTTGAGCAGTGTATTAGCAACCATAGTCATGGCAGCAGTTTTTACACTGAAGAGGTTCATGTCTCTAGCTTTTTCGCCTACACTAAGGACTTGATAGGCTTTATCTCTATTTTGTCTAAAATATTGGTATTGACTCTTGTAAAGATCGATCAAGATTTCCAATTCTTCTGCTTTGGGATGGCGCGCAGTGGCCAAGCGGAATCCATGACTGATTTGGTCCTCTAAGGTGTCTTTGCTTTTGATGATACGTTCAGCAAAAATTCTAGAGGCTTCAAAAAACTGGGGGTCGTTGAGTAGAACAAGCGCTTGAAGTGGGGTTGAAGTCACCTCTCTTTTTACAGTACAAACCTCTCTGGAAGTAGCATCAAAAGTAAGCATATTTGGAGGTGGTGAAGTTCTTCGTATAAAGGTGTATAGGCCTCTTCTGTAAAGATCTTCACCTTGAGATTCTTTATATTCCAAAAGAAAGGCGGAGAAGTTGTTTTTCTCTTTCCAAAGCCCCTTGGGCTGATAGGGTCTAACACTTTCCCCTCCCACTTTTGTGTTTAGAAGGCCACTGACTTTGAGTGCATTATCCCTGATGATCTCTGCTGGGAGTCGGGAGGAATTTGCCCTACCAAATAGGAGGTTGTTGGGGTCTTTTTGATCTAGAGATGGATTGCTTAGCGATTGTTGCTGATAGGTATCAGAAAGTACCATTTTTTTTATCAGCGCATTTAAATCCCAGTCTTCACTAAAACTTACCGCCAGCCAGTCAAGGAGCTCTGGATGCGAGGGTAATTGTCCCTGAACTCCAAAGTCGTTGGGTGTTGCTACTAGTCCTTTTCCGAAGATCATTTGCCAATATCTATTTACTGCGACTCTTGCGGTTAGTGGATTTTTCTTATCAAAAAGCCATTGGCTTAGGCCCAATCGATTTTTGGGTAGATGTTTATCCATTGCAGGAAGTACTCCTGGTACTTTTGCCTCAACTGTATATAGGGGCTCATTGTAATTTCCCCGATTGTAAAGATAGGTAGGGCGAGGTTCTTCCATTTCACGCATGACCATGATTTCGGTTATTGGGGCATAGGTTCTTAAATATTCCTCGCGGTTTTCTTTGAGTTGTTTTTTCAGCTCGAGGATTTTGGAATCCTTTTCAACGAGGTGTTTTTGAATTACCGGCCATTTAATTCTTTCTTTTCCTTCCAAGTCTTCAGAGTGGATAGATTGAACTTCAAAGGGGGTGAGTGCTCCATTGAAGAATTTAAATTCGTCGAGCTTGCCGCTGAATAATCCGTAGTCTCCAGAAAAGCTAGAATAGGATTTTCCAATGATAATATTCCTTTTCTTTTCCACAAAACCTTTTTCATTGTCAGCTCCGGTCGGCTTGATGGTTTTGTAGAGGTTATCGATTACACCCTCGGTTTGAATTTTTTTACCATTTTGATAAAAATTAACCCCTTCTGTCTTTCCACTACCGTCCATAGTAAGGGTAAGGTGATGCCAGGAATTCACCCTTAAAGAGTCCATCGATCTTACATGAATGAGGTTAGAGGGTGCTACATTAATAAGGCGAAGGTTGACTCTATTTTGATCGTCTAAATAAAATTCCCATCCACGCCAAAGGGTATTTTTCTCTCCACTATTGGCCATAAGTGTTTGAGAGAATCCCTTTTTTCTTTTATTGGTATTTAACCAAATGGAGATGGAGAAGGGATCAGTCCATTCTTGGCTGGGAATAATTTTATCGGTGACATGTAGGTGATCATAGTCTTTACTGAATTGAAAGGCATTGCCTTTAATACCGGGTACGACCATGGGCATTTGATGAACTCCGCCATAAAAATCTTTATTGCCGTCTACGCTATGTCTGTTTTTTTTGATCTTAGCCATTTTTTCGAAAGCACCATGAAAGATCAACTCAGGTTTGGATTTTGTATTAGCCACCAGTTCTTCAGAGTATTGATATACTTCTTTTAATTTTTCACTGGTGATTGATATTTCATTTTTTATAATGCTAAATCTTTCGTTGAGTTGGTTTAATTTGGCTTGGGTTTCTTGATCTGAAAGGGGTAATAGGGGTCCAAAGTCTCCATCATCTCCAGTCATTCCGAGTTCTTTAATGTTGTTAAAAAAAGCTGTAAGCTGGAAATAATCTTTTTGAGAAATGGGATCAAATTTATGGTCATGGCATTTTGCGCAAGCTACAGTAAGTCCCAAAAATGCAGTGGAGAGTGTTTCGGTACGGTCAAAAACATAGTGTAAACGCCATTCTTCGTCGATTACTCCTCCCTCAGCGGTCATGGGGCTGTTTCTGTTAAATGCAGTGGCAAGTTTTTGCTCTTGAGTCGCATCAGGCAGAAGGTCCCCAGCCAGTTGCCATGTTACAAATTGGTCATAGGGCATGTTTTCTTTGAAGGCTTTAAGAACCCAATCTCTCCAAGGCCACATTGTACGAAGACCGTCAGCATGTAAACCGTGGGAATCTGCGTATCGAGACAGGTCAAGCCAGTCAAGGGCCAGGCGCTCTGCGTATGCGTCGGTATTCATAAGTTGATCTACCAGATTTTCGTAGGAATGATCGCTTTTATCATTGATAAATGCGTCTAGCTCATCTATTGAAGGGGGAAGCCCCGTTAAATCAAAATATAGCCTTCTGGCTAAAATGGCTTTTGATGCTTTTGGGGAAAAATCAAGCCCTTCTTGTTCCAATCTCTTTTTGATGAATCGGTCAATAGGATTTTGAAAGGGGTTATTATCAGTTTTGGATTTTAGTTTTTTTGGAGGTAAAAATGCCCAATGTTCTTTCCATTCGGCTCCTTGTTCTATCCATTTAAAAATGGTCGCTTTTTCTCTGTTAGTCAAATTTAAATTAGCTTCTGGGGGTGGCATGACCACGTCGGGATCGTCATGAATGATTCTGTGGGCACTTTCACTTTTAAATAAACTACCTGGACTGAAAGCTGTCTTACCACTTTTAAGCTTAGAAAAGGCAATGGATTCTACATCCAGCCTCAGTCCTGCTTTTCGAGTTTTCTCGTCGGGCCCATGGCATTGATAACATCGGTCAGAGAGTATTGGTTTGACATGGAAATTGAAGTCGACTACTTCAGGGACAGAACTATACTCTAGTAGGATTTCATTGGGAACTTCAAGTGAACAGGAAATCAAAAAGCCAGCCAAAACAACAGCCAAAATCTTATTCATCAAACAGGTTTTTGAAATATCAAAGTTAACTATTTTTTGTAAAATAAATAAGGTGCTTTGTCAGTTGGAAATTCGAGGAATTGTAGGACTTCAAATTCATTTTTTAGCTCAGTCAGAGGTCGAGGATTTTCAAGGTTAAATACTTTGAGTTTCTCGAAGGGGAGTATTTTTATAAAACTCTCATCAATGGAATCTTTCTTGGAGGATTGATTGTTTTCTAACTTAAGGTGTTTTGAGAAAAAATGATAGGCGGCTAATCTTTTGGAATAACCATAGTCGTGCTTTTCTTCAGCCAAATGTATATTTTCGACATGATCGGATTTACCTAAGGCACCATAAACTTTTTGAATGTAAGGGAATTCTACTTCAGGAGTATTTCTAGTCCAATCATCACCATTTGAGATCAGTAGCATAGGTCTTGGAGCAGCAAGGGCAGCTATCTCTACATTATTTGTTTGAAAATTATCAGTCTTGTGAATAGGCATTCCGCTTTCACAAACACAACCTCCAAAGAAATGAGCAGAAACTTGAACCACTGGTACAGAGACTTTAATCCTCTGATCCAGTGCAGTAAGGATAAATGTTTGGGTACCTCCTCCGGAGCCACCGGTCATACCTATTCTTTGTGGATCAACTTCAGAAAGGCTTAATAAATGGTCCAGCACCCTTTTACTGTTCCATGTTTGTATTAATAAGCTGATTGGCATTTTGTGTCTGACTTGATTGCTTTCTCCGTAACCTACCATGTCATAGGCAAATACAATAGCTCCCTTACTAGCCAAATAGGCACTTCGCAGTTGGACATAGTCTGTAAAGCGTTTGTCTTTAAGATGCCCATGAGGACTTAGTATGGCAGGATACATTTTTTGTTTTTTGAGTGGGCGGTAGAGGTTTCCAGTAACAAAGAATCCTGGAAAACTCTCCAAAGCGATATTTTCTACTGAATATCCATCCATTATTTTTTTGGAATGTTTGATGACATTAATTTGGCCATCGTATTGGGAGATTTTATCCCATTGCATTCCATTTTGTATTTTATCTTTGATTGCATTTGCTCTTTTTTTCCAACTTTTGGCATCAGTCCATAGTTGAGAAAATTCATTCATCATTTGCTTCCCATTGGCTTCAGTCCAATGGCGTCCATTACAAACCATAGGATCGCTAATATATTTAACCCCTTTATCAGTCTCAACCTTATAGCCCTGAGTAAAGGAAAGATTGATGGTAAATACCCCTGTTAACAACAATAATTTTTGAACTTGATTCATCATTAATTTTTTGGATTAAAACACAAATAATTTCAATTTAAAAAATTAGGTTATTCAAATCAAATTAATCTCTTGATCTAATAATAAATGTGAGTGTAAACTTTTTGCCAATTTTAAGGAAAATTACTTGGTGGCAATCAAAGTTGCTCTTTACATTTTGTTTTGAAGCTCAAGGATATTATACACTTAAGATCTTATCATTAAAAATTTTAAAATCAAGTATTTTTTTAAAAACCTAAAATATGATCGTTTATGCATTGGATTAATTATATCAGGCAAATTTTAAAATTTGCCTGATTAATTATTTAATTATATTTTTTAAAACACTAATTATTAGTATTTTAGGATAAATAAGTTCGGTTATGGGATTGGAACATTTGTTTTACGATGATATTCCAAGTGGAATTAAAAAAATAACGGTTAATAATAAGACATATTCAATTGAAGAATTTAATATTTTGAAAGAAGATTTCTTAAAAAAAAAGAAGAAAAAAACTAAAATAAATTTATAAATACTACTATTTCTCTCTTCTTACATAAATTTGAATAAATTTTTTAGACATCGTAATCAACCGATTTTTTTTAAGACTTATATTTTTATTATTGCCATACTCAATTGTTTCACAACAATCTAGTATTATTTTTTCAAAGGCAAACCTAAGTGTATTTAATCCCGCTTTTACTGGTCTTGAGGGGCCTTCCCTAATCTTAAATTCAAGACTACAATGGATAGGTATTGATGATGCTCCTCGAACTAATTATTTTTTGTATCACCTTCCCGCAAAAAAAAATGTACACCTAGGTATTTCTGCGTTAAATGATCGAGTTTTTATAGAAAACAAGACATACCTCAATGTTGATTATAATTATAAACTTCAGCTCAATGAGGAGAGATCAATTTACCTTGCAATAAAAGCTGGGGGGTTTTACAACAATATAGATACAGATAGAATACCAAGAATTTTTAATGAGGCTAATCCTCTTTTATCAGCCGTTGAAAGTTATTTTAACCCAATG
>CAJWAY010000010.1 GCA_913020685.1 uncultured Flavobacteriaceae bacterium | reverse complement strand
GTGATAAAATGCTTCATAATATATCTTTTAATGCCTCAAAAAGTTGATCAAAATGTACTTTTTGAACCGTCAATGGTGGTAATATTCGCAAAACGTTTTTATTACTACTGCCTCCCGTAAATATTTGTTTTTCATATATAAGTCTTTTTCTCAAGTTACCTACCTCAAAATCAAATTCAAGTCCAAGCATGAGTCCTCTACCTTTGATTTTAGCTCCTTTTATTTTTTCTGCTTTGCTTCTAAAATAGACTTCCATTTCTTTGGCATGTTTTTGGAGTTTATTTTTTTTAAGGATTTCCAAAACCGCTAATGATGCCGTACAGGCCATGTGATTCCCTCCAAAAGTAGTCCCCAGCATCCCGTATTTGGGTCTGATATCCGGATGTACCAGTATGCCACCTATTGGAAAACCATTGCCCATTCCTTTGGCCATAGTAATGATGTGAGGTTTGATGTTGTTGTTTTGAAAAGCAAAAAAGGTGCCTGATCTCGAAAAGCCGGATTGCACCTCATCTGCGATCAGGGCAGTTTCATATTGATAACATAATTGTTCCATTTTTATAACAAAATCATCTTCAGGCTGATCGAGACCGCCTACTCCTTGGATGGGTTCAAAAATAACTGCACAAATATCTCCTTTCTGCAATTCATTTTTCAATATCTCCGCATCGTTAAAAGGAATAAAAGTAACCCGCTGCTGTTGATTTAATGGAGCATTTATGTTTTGGTTGTCCGTTGCGGCAACTGCTGCGGAGGTTCGGCCATGAAATGCGTTTTTAAAGGCCACCACCCTTTTCTTACCGGTATGAAAAGAGGCTAATTTAAGGGCGTTTTCATTGGCTTCAGCACCCGAGCTACACAAAAATAGTTGGTATTCGTGCAAACAGGATTGTTCCCCGATTTCATCTGCCAGTTGTTGTTGAAGTGGATTTTCTACTGCGTTGGAATAAAAGGCAATATCCTGTAATTGCTCTTGTAATCGATTAATATAATGGGGGTGGCTGTGTCCCACAGAAATGACTGCATGACCACCGTATAGATCTAAATATTCTGTTCCCGCCTCATCGTAAACATAAACATCCTTTGCCTTTATCGGGCAAACCTTATAAAGTGGATATACGTCAAATAATTTCATGGGTTTAAAATTTTTAAGGTTGATTTAATTCCTCATATCTGAATCATTGTATTTTAATTTCGTTGATTTTTTCAAAAGAAGCCATAAGTCCTTTGATAAGAGACGAACTCAAGCCTTGGTGTTCCATTTCGTTCAAACCTGTAATGGTACACCCTTTAGGGGTGGTGACCTTATCGATTTCTGTTTCGGGATGAGAGTCGGTTTCGATCAACAGACTCGCAGCCCCTAAGGCAGTATACATAGACATACGCATAGACTCGTCTGCATCGAAGCCCATTTGAACTCCCCCTTGAGTAGTGGCACGGATCAGTCGCATCCAAAAAGCAATTCCACTGGCGCAAACTACAGTTGCAGCCTGCATTTGTTTCTCGGCAATTTTGATGGTGGTTCCCAATCCATTAAAAATCGCCTCTGCAATCGCAATTCTCTTTTCACCGGCTACATTACAACACAAACAGGTCATCGATTTACCCACCGAAATGGCAGTATTGGGCATGCTTCTAATTATGGGATAATTATCTCCCAATTGTGTCTCCATTCTCTTTATGCTATAACCTGTAATGGCAGAAATTAAAATATGTTTATCTGTTAGCACACCCTTTATTTCTTCCAAGATGCCGTCAAATTGTCCGGGCTGAACTGTAAAAATAATGATGTCAGCATTTTTCACAGCCTCTTGGTTGTTTTTTGTGATTTTGACATTGTTGTACTCCTCCCATTTTTCTATGGAATTGAGTTCTCTTTTGGTCAGGTAAAGTGAGGTGTAGGTATTGTTATATACCAATCCCTTAGCAATACTTAATCCCAAATTTCCTGATCCGATGATGGCTATTTTCATTTTCTTTCTTTAAATTTTAATAAACACTTGCTTTGAGTTGAAGACCCATATCTTCTTTCCACCCCATAATTAGGTTTAAATTTTGTATTGCTTGACCCGAGGCACCTTTTAATAAATTGTCAATCACCGATGTAATCAGCAACTTATCCTCAAATTGGTGCAGATGCAAGGCACAATGATTCGTATTGACTACCTGCTTTAAAGTTAGCTCATTATTTGATACATGAGTAAAAGGATGGTTTTTGTAATATTCCTTGTACATTTCAATCACTTTTTTCAGTTCACCGTCAAAATAGGTGTAACAACTGGCAAAAATTCCCCTTGTAAAATTTCCTCTTTGTGGGAGAAAATATATTTTTGGATTATCTAGCGTCTCTCGGATTTCACCTAAATGTTGGTGGGTAAAAGGTTTGTACCATGAGACATTGTTGTTTCTCCAACTGAAATGTCCGGTAGGACTTAATCCGACTCCTGCTCCTGTGCTACCAGTTGTGGCGTTGATGTGAATGGCTTCTTGAATCACTCCCGCTTTAGCTAATGGCAAAAGGGCCAATTGAATGGCCGTGGCAAAACAACCGGGATTGGCAATGGCATTCGCTTTTTCGATTTTTTCCCTTTGATTTTCTGGCAATCCATATACAAAATCGTAATCCTGGAATTGCATGTCTTTTTTCAGTCTGAAATCGTTACTTAAGTCAATGATAACTGTGTTTTTAGAAAAGTGATTTTTTTCCAAAAACCCAACCGATTTGCCATGCCCCAAACAGAGAAATAGGACATCGACGTTAGGATTGATGGTTGCCGTAAAATCGGGTGCTTGGCTCCCCAGCAAATCTCTGTGAGTGTCGTGCAAAGGTGTCCCAGGTCTAGTGGTACTATGCACAAAATCTAATTCCAATGTTGGGTGGTGTAAAACTAACCGTATCAATTCTCCACCAGTATAACCTGAACCACCTATGATACCTACTTTCTTCATTTGTTTTTATTTACGAATTGGTATATTTTGTTTTGATTGGAAAGAAGTTTAATAAAACCCTTGGCCTCATCTGACGACCAACCCTTGTTGATCTCCCCATAACTACCAAAATTAGCATTCATTAGGTCATGGTCAGAATCTATACCGTTGATTTCAAACCTGTAAGGGTGCAGAGTAACAAAAACTTTCCCAGTAACGGTTGTTTGGCTGTTACTTAAAAAGGCTTCCAAATCTCGCATAACCGGATCCAAATATTGCCCTTCGTGTAGAAGCATCCCATAAAAACTCCCCAGTTGTTCCTTCTGAAATTGTTGCCATTTGCTCAAAGTGTGTTTTTCGAGCAGGTGATGGGCCTTAATTATCAAAAGTGGAGCAGCAGCTTCAAAACCAACCCTGCCTTTGATGCCTATAATTGTGTCTCCCACATGGGTGTCTCTGCCAATCCCAAATTTTTTAGCTTGGTCTTGAAGTTTAATGATATTGTTGACCGGGTTGTCAATCTGATCATTAATTCCTACAAATTCACCTTTTTTAAAGTGAAGGGTTGATTTCTCTGGCTTTTTATTTTGAACTTGTGAGGGATAAGCCGAGTCGGGGAGACTTTCTTTGGAGGTCAAGGTTTCCTTACCACCCACGCTGGTTCCCCACAAACCTTTGTTGATAGAATATTGTGCTTTTTCCCATGATAGGGTAACTCCATTTTCTTTGAGATAATCAATTTCAGCTTCCCTGGAAAGCATTTGGTCTCTGATTGGAGTGATGATTTCAATATCTGGTGCCATAACCTGAAAAATTAAATCAAACCGTACTTGGTCATTTCCTGCTCCCGTGCTCCCATGTGCTATGGCATTGGCGCCAATCCTATTGGCATATGCCACAATTTCCATGGCCTGAACGATTCTTTCAGCGCTCACCGATAGGGGGTAGGTGTTGTTTTTGAGAACATTACCAAATACCAAATACTTGACCACCTTGTTGTAGAAGGTATTCAAAGCATTGATGGATTGGTAAGTCTTCGCTCCCATTCGCAAGGCCTTGGATTTCATCTCCTGAATCTCTTGGTTATTAAAACCTCCAGTATTTACACTTATGGCATGAACCTCATAACCTTCTTGAGAAAGTTTCATTAGGCAATAAGAGGTGTCTAAACCACCACTGTAGGCCAATACTAATTTTTTATTTTCCATTTTTGATTTCCTAAAATGTTATTATTGTCTTGGGTCATATAACATGCCTGTGCATAGGCACATCGTTTTTTCTGTTCGTGTTAGTATGTCATAATTTTTACAGGTTTGACACCCTTTCCAAAATTCAGGGTCTTCCGTTAATTCTGAAAATGAGACAGGTTTGTACCCCAGTTCATAATTAATTCTCATGACGGCTTTACCAGTGGTAATACCAAAGATTTTGGAATTGGGAAATTTTTTTTTGGACAAATCAAATACTTTCTGTTTGACTTTTTTAGCTAGGCCCTTCCCACGATGTTCAGGAGAGACGATCAGACCGGAATGGGCAACGTATTTTCCATGTCCCCAAACTTCGATATAACAAAAACCTGCAAATTCATTTTTTTCAAGGGCAATGACTGCATCACCTGTTTCCATTTTTTTACTGATGTACTCAGGACTCCTTCTGGCAATACCAGTTCCCCGCATTTTAGCTGATTCGCCGATGCATAAACTGATTTCCTTGGCGTATATAATATGTTTTGAGTTGGCAATAATCAATTCCATTATTGACAAACATTTTTAGATTGAATGAATAGATTATGAGTTTTGGAATTTGAGACCGGGCGCACCTGAGTCTCGAACAGAGAAATATACCCGCTAGGGGCGGCGTGGACGAAGTGGAGCCGGATTGGAAATAGCGGCAAATCCAATGTAGTATGTCGTTGCATCTTTCATTTCAAATGCAAATATCCGAATTTTATTTTTTTTGACAAAATCATCAAAAAAGATTAATTATTCTTATTTTTCCTGCTGTTGTTGATTCAAATCCGTAATTATAAAATACTACCAATCTGATTAACCAAATACTTTAGTTAATTTTAGATAAGACTGAAATCTGAAAATTCTACATATATCGATTCTGCAACCTACTTGAGTAACAAACAATTCCACTTAAAAGCTTTTGGGCTTTTATCCGTTTTAAAGAAACCATATTTTAATTCTAATAGTGTAAGTTACTACTTAATTTTTTTGGTTTAGCTTGCTTCCTATTCAGTTTACTTTCTTCAAGCAGCAAATTTAAGTATGCGTTATTGTTTCAAATCACTTGACAATTTAATCATTGACAGTAATTCTATTATTTAGATTCAGATTATAAATTAGCTATTTAGTAGTGTATGTAAATAATAATTTAAATACTTAAATTTAGTAAACGGAGATTAGAATCATATATAAACATAACTTATTCTAATAGTTTGGTTATTAAGAGATTTTGGTAATTTTCTTTTAAACGTTTTTAGAATTAATTTTGAATCTAATTTTTCGCTAAATAAAAATAATTATTTATAAATATAATCCAGCTCAAGTCAAAATATTATGATAAGATTCATTACCCTATTTTTAGTGCTTTTTTTAATCCAATCGGGTATAGCTCAAAAAAAGGAATATCCATTAATTCATTCACATAACGATTATAATCGAAAAGTCCCTTTCTGGCAGGCTTACTCTTGTGGTCTTAATTCTATCGAGATTGATATTTTTTTAAAAAATGATTCGTTATATGTTACTCACTCGGAAGATGAAATCATTAAAAATAGGGATATAGAAAGTTTATACCTAAATCCAATGGTGAATGCTTTGGAATCAGGATTTAGAAATGATATACCACTACAATTTTTAATTGATATAAAATCTGACACCAAAAGCACACTACAAAAACTGATCAAAATATTGAAAAACTATCCCCAAATAATTCAAAACCAAAATATCGATCTTGTAATATCGGGTAACAGACCCTTGCCCGAAGAATATACAGATTATCCCGATTATATAAATTTTGACTACCAAAGCCTAGAGCCCATCGAAAACCCGAAAACTTGGGATAAAATATCGATGATCAGTTTGAGCTTCAAAAAAACATCAGAATGGAATGGCAAAGGTCGATTAGTCGATTTGGATTATAAAAAAATTAAATCAATTATCGACAAAGCTCACTCATATAACAAACCTTTTAGATTTTGGGGAACTCCAGATTCTAAAACAGCTTGGAAAGTTTTTAAAGATTTGGGAGTTGACTTTATCAACACAGACCAAGCTTGTATGGCTTCAGATTATTTAAACAGTCTAGATCAGCGTCTCTATAGTCTAGAAAAAAAAATAAAAATCTATAAACCTACTTTTGAATATGATCAAAAAAAAATAGCTGTTGAAAACGTAATTTTAATGATTGGCGATGGAAATGGATTATCACAAATATCAGCTGCTAGTCTTGTTAATGGTGGTGAGTTGACACTTACACAATTAAAAAGTATCGGCCTTATCAAAACCCAATCTGCTGATGATTTTAATACAGACTCTGCTGCTGCTGCTACTGCAATAGCCATTGGGGAGAAAACAAAGAATAGAGCCATTGGATTAGATGCTCAATACAGCTTGAAAAAAAATATAACTGAAATATTATTTCAAAATGGCTTTGTTTCGGGATGTATCACAAGTGATGAAATAACTGGGGCCACGCCAGCATCATTCTATGCACATAGGAGGGATCGATCTGAAAAAAATGAGATTCTAAAAGAACTCCTCGAAAGTAAACTCTCATTATTTGTTGGAGGTGGAGCTTCGAGTTTTAACTTAAAGGATTTGCGAGAAAAATTTTATTTAATTGATGATATTAATGAGTTAGAAAAATGTAATAAAGACAGAGTTGGTCATTTCATATCTGAAAAAGATGTCCCAAGTGTAGATGTCAGAGGTAATATTCTTTCAAAGGCTACTGCAAAAGGAATTCATTTTCTTTCCAACAAACAAAAACCTTTTTTCCTCATGGTAGAGGGTGCGCAAATCGATTCATATGGTCATGAAAATAATTTTCCTAAAGTGATCAAGGAAGTCATAGATTTTGATTTGGCGATTGCGGAAGCAATTAAATTTGCTGATCATAATAAAAACACATTGGTTCTGATCACTGCCGATCACGAAACCTCTGGCTTAAGTATTTTATCTGGAAATCTTGATAATAACAGATTGGAGGGCTCTTTTGCCTCTGACGATCATACTGGTATTATGGTGCCTATTTTTGCATATGGTCCCTATTCTCAATGTTTTCAGGGAGTCTACAATAATTATGATTTGTTTCATAAGATTATTGGTCTAGTTTTAAAATGACCCTTTAATTGATACAAATTCAAAGTTTAACTTAAGGCTTTAAATGAAATACCTTTTTTTAATTCAGTTTTTTTAATGTTTGATTTGTTTACAGGCTATTGGTTTTGGGACTTAGACTAATGTGATCTTTTTTAATAATGGATTTATGTGAACAAATAAAACTAGATTATATTGATATAAATTTATATACTCATTAAATTAAATTGTTAATAATTATTGGTCATCATTATTCCTATTTATGTTATCGTATAAAAAAGCCAAATAACGATTTATACAATACTAATTATTAACTATTAGAAATATGAATTGTTGATTTAAAAAGAATTCTGATTCATTTCGAACACCTACAGATTTAGACTAAAATATATTTGGTAAATAGTTGTCCAATTCATTCAATTAAAAACAAAATTTGCGGCGGAATAATTTGTTTGGGAATTCCCGGCCCTTTATAAAAGGCATCTAACCAGGCTCCTCCCTGTTGATTATGATAATCCAAAGTTATCTTATGGAATCCTGGTTGTAGTGATATACTTCCCTTTCTTTCAATGGCTCCATGTCCTCCGTCATTGTCCACTACCAAAGTATTGTTTATATAGAGTCGACTGCCGTCATCGGAGAGAAGATAAAAATGATATTCCCCTTTACTGTTAATTTTGATGGATGAAGAGAATTGAATTCCGAATTGGTGTTTTACTTGGTTGATACTGTCAATTCTAAACTGATAGGTCTTTCCTGACTTTACAGCCTTCATTTCCAGGAAATTTGGCAGGAAATTCATATCTTTTTTACTTTCATAATAGTGATAACGAATTCCATTATTAGAAGTGGAATTTATCATTCTGTAATAAGCCTTTGAAACTTTACTTTCTTGATTTGCCCCTTTGAAAGCTTTGGCCATAACTACGGTACTTTTGGAAAGCAAAAATTTACCACTGTATAATTGAGAATTTTGGGTAGGTATTGATCCATCGGTAGTATATCTGATCTTTGCATCACCTCTGGACTCCATTAGCACCTCAGCTTTTTGATCGATATAAAGACCACCGGCCAAATCATACAAATTCGCTTTTGGATAAATTGTTGGAGCAGGAATTCTTATTTTTTGATCATGAAATTCAGGTTCGGTAATACCAATAAAAGCTGTTTTTACAGGTCTGCCAATCCATGCTTGTGGCTGATTTAAACCCAACAAAAGTGCTGCTGTAGCAGCATTATCATAGATGTAAACCTGATTTCTAATCAAATAGTTCTTTTTGATTCCCTTTCCGAAAATGATAAACGGTATCTCAATTTCATCTAAAGTTTCTCCTCCATGACCATAACCTATCCCACCGTGATCTGCAGAGATGATAAAGGTTGTTTTATCATAAATTCCAGCCTCTTTAGTGGATTGTATTATTTTCCCTATTTGCTGATCAATATGTGCTACTGCATCATAAAAGTGAGAGGTCTTGTGTCCCAAACTATGACCCACGTGATCTACTTCGTCAAGGTGTATAAATAGAAAATTAGGAGTTTTTTTCTTGATGTAATTGATTGCTTTTTCAACAGTCAATTCGTCACTCTTCTCATTAGAATCATAATCCAGTAGACTTCTTTCAATTAAACGTCCAAAACCACTCCATGTATAAATGGCGCCCATTTCCAATTCAGGTCTTTGTTTGCGTGCTACGTTAAAAATTGTTGGGAATATTCCCTCCTCTCCTTGAACTACTGCTGGTAACGTATGTTCATCTCTTTCCCAGCCATTGGATGTAATTCCGTGTTGTTCAGGACCCGCTCCCGAGACCATTGAGGCCCAATTTGTACTACTTGAAGTTGGTAGTACACCTCGAGCATTGAGGGTGTATGAGCCATTATTCATCAGCTCATCCATAACGGGAGTGTCTGCGTTTATAACTCCGTTGGGACTCAATGCATCCACCCCTATTATAATCAGATGATCAGTTCTAAAATCTTTATTAATTTTCTGTTTTATACATGATAAAATCAAAAAAATGAAAAAGAAAAAACTCTTTGAAGTAAGGGTAAAAAAACTTTTTTGGTAGGTCATTAAATTTATTTGCTTTAATCTAAGGTGTAAATTGTTAAATTACAAAAGTATCATCCACTCTTCCTCCACAATATCATCTCATTAAAAAAACAAAAGCAGGTAAAATACCTGCTTTTGCTATTTCAAGAATCTTTTGAAAAAACATTAATAGCCTTGATTTTGTTCTAGGAATCCATCATTCCCTGATGCAGCATCAACTGTTTTTTGGGGGATGGGAAATAACCTATTATTGGGATCGGAATCTGATTTTTCTGTCCAAGGGTCTTCATATTTTCCAAAACGAATTTGGTCGGTGCGTCTGAATCCCTCCCAGTACAATTCAAATCCACGTTCACGATACATTGACTCCAGATCAAGCGAATTTAAAGCGGCAGGAGTTTGAGCAGGACGTGCATTTCTTGAAGATCTTATAGTGTTAACATCTGTCAAAGCTCCAGCACTGTCTCCATTTCTTAATTTGGCTTCAGCCCTCATTAAGTAAATTTCGGCCAATCGCATGAGAACTAAGTCAACGCTACTGTAGTTGTTTCCATTAGGAGAGGTTCTACTAAACTGATATTTAGCACACCTGTAACCTGTATTGTGATATGAACCTTCATTGGTAAAATCTACCTGTCTAGTATGATTGACATAGCCTACGTCTCTATCAGGACCATTACCTTTTCTTTGCTTTACTGGCATGATCTTAACACCTCCTGTATCACAGGCTTCAAACTTACCGTCACTTCCCTTTCTTGGGCCCCATATGATCCCACGAATAATTCCTCTGTCGATTTCAAATTCAGTGGGTTCAACACAGTAGTAACTGTTTTCAGTTTCGGATTCTAAAAGTTTAGAACGGCCCTCAAAATCAGCCAGCACATCGCCAGGAATGATAGTATTTTTTTTATAAAAACGAGCATCAGCTTCGGCAGGGTCTGTATTTCCATAAGCATCTATCCATGTTTGGTAAAAGTCAGGGGTAATAGCAGGTCCATCTGTTCCATCGGCACTTGGGAACTCGGGTCTTGGAAACCATGATCCAGCCAAAGACCAGTAGGCCCATCTTGAGTGTTCTCTTTTTAGTACACCTCTTTGATCCAAGGCAAAAATCAGTTCAGGATTAGTGTTGTTTTCGTCGTTAAATAGATCAAAATACTCTGGTGAGATAGAGAATTTATTACTGCTAATTATATTGCTTGTGTATTCAATAACCTTATTCATATCATCAGAACTAAAGCTCGGAGTCCCATACGGATCTCTATACACAGCTGCATTAAGATGTAATCTTGCTAAGAATCCCCAAACAGCAGATTGTGAAATTCTTGCAGGAGCTCGATTAGAATTAATTTTATTTACAACAGATGATAGATCACTTTCGATGTTATCAATCGCATCTTGGCCTCTCAGGACAGTCGATAAATTTCCGGAAGTTTCTTTCTGAAGCACTATACCCCAACCATCCAACATCAACATATTAAGATATGCTCTTAGCGCAATCATTTCATACAAAGCTCCACTGGCTTCTGCATTTCCAGCTTCGGACAAAGGCGTTAGAACCTCAATGGCTGCCAGCGTTCGTGAAAGATTGGTCGTAATTTTATCCCATCCAGCTCCTACCAAACTATTGGAGGGGGTTATAGCATGTTTATGGGCAGCCATAAACTTGCCTCCATCATACCAATCGGTTCCACCTCGGTAGGGAAGAATTGCCTCATCAGAGGTGATCAGCTGTAGACCATAGTAATTTGTGTGTCTCCAAGTCCATGAAAGATATCCGTAGGCTGGAGCTAATGCACCAGAAATAGTTTCTGCTTGAGCTCCAAAGGCAGCTTCATCTAGTCTTTCTTCCTCTAGATCAGTACAATTAAAAAGGAAAAATGGGCTCAGTGCACATATAATAAATTTAATTTTATTTTTCATTTTTGTAATTTTTTAAATTAGAATGAGGCATTTAACCCGAATAAAATCGTTCTGGGCATGGGATAGGTAAAACGATCTATCCCAAATGTCTGAATACCCCCTATATCGCTTCCAGTATTTACCTCGGGATCAAAGCCAGAATAATCTGTGATCACAAATAAATTCTGACCCGTCAAAGACAAACGTATATTCTGTATAAAATCACCCAAACCAATGGTTTGAGGATCTAATGTATATCCGATTGTAGCATTGTTCAATCTCAAATAACTACCATCCTCTAAATATCGTGTAGAAACCTCATTTGCATTGCTATTATCCTCATTGGGATAAAGGGTAGCAAAGTCAGTAGTATTTAAGTTTCTTCCCAATTGACTTGTACTAAACAAAGACATTTTGGTGTGATTAAAAATTTTATTACCTGAGACACCATTAAAGTTTAATCCTAAATCGAAGCTATTATAATTTAGATTTATATAGAAAGCATATATCGTGTTGGGCAATGCTGTTCCTTGAGCCGCTCTATCATTATCTAGAGATTCTCCGTCAGCTACAACATCTCTATATTGGCTTAAGCCGTTACTTCCAATCCCTGTGAATTCTTTCATGTAGAAAGTTCCGATGGGCTCACCATTCATATATCCATTAATGGTAGCTCCAGTCTGACCTGCTCCAGTTGCAGCTCCTGTTGTTAGGATCTGAAATGGAGAATTGGCAACCTTATTATCTATTAAAGAAACATTTCCTCCAATATTATAAGTAATATCATTTCCCATACTTCCATTGTAATTCAGTGCTATTTCGATACCTGAATTTTGGATTTCCATTTCTGGAATATTTGTCCAATTGGAGGCAGTGGGCTGGATAGGGTCAATCGAAGTAGCAAACAATACAACATCGGTCGCCACTTTGTTGAAGTAATCAATGGTTCCAGATAATTTACTGTCCAATGCTGCAAAATCAACCCCTACATTAACTTGCGTAGAAACCTCCCATTGTAAATCGGGATTAGGAGTTCGGACAGGAACCGTTCCAAAAGGATAATCATCAATAGATGATTCTGTTCCAGCAAGTGGATAGGTATCATTCTCTCCTTTGGTATCTTTATAACTCGCCAAACTAACCTTACTTGGAATTCCGTCTTGGTTTCCTGTTTGCCCCCAACTGGCTCTTAACTTCAAGTTAGAGAATGTTTCGTTATCAGACATAAAGTCTTCACTAGAGATATTCCAACCAAATGCAACAGAGGGGAAATAACCATATTTGTTATTGGCACCAAACTTAGATGAACCATCAGCTCTAAGAGTAGCAGTCACTAAGTATTTATTTGCATATCCGTAATTAACCCTACCAAAATATGACTGCTGCTCATTAATGAAAGCCTGACCATTTAAAGTGGTAGGAAGGACATCTGAACTGATTTGGTCTTGATAACGAGGTTCAATTCCATTGTTGGAAAAACCCTCAGACTCATATATTTTGTGACTGTAAGTTGCTTCTTGATATGAATGCCCTAACAAAATAATGAGATTGTGATCTCCTTTAGTAAGATTATAAGTCAAGGTGTTTTCGATCAAGCTATTAGTGTTTAGGGTAAACCTATTATATAATTCTCCATCCTCATATCCTTCAAGTTCATTATAAGGGTTCTCAAACATGTCTTGGTTGGTTGAAGAATAATCTACACCAACATTGAGCTTATAGGTCAGCCCATCAATGATTTCTATTGAAGGCGAAAAATTAGCCAATATTCTGTTGTTAACAATTTCATTAGTATAAATCTCATTGCGAACAATCGGGTTTAACTTATCTTGAATAACAGTAGGTTCTCCATTAGTATATACTGGAATGGTTGGGTTTAATTGCAACATGTCAACAACAGAAGAACCTATATTAGGTCTATTGTTAACATTTCTAGTAGCTGTCAAATTCATGTCTATATTTAAACGGCCATCCCAAGCCTTTTGATTAAGGTTCAATCTACCTGAATATCTTTTTAAGTCACTGTTATTAAAAATACCAGACTGGTCATCAACTCCCAAAGAGGTGTAATAGGAAAATTTCTCATTGACATTTCCACTCATGGAGAAATTCATGTTTTTAGAAATACCTGTCCTCATTAGTTCATCTTGCCAATTTGTATTACCCCGAAAATCATTAAGAGTTCCTCCAACAGATGGAACCTTCTTTCTGAATTCTTCCGCACTGAAAACATCAACGCTATTGGCAATATTTGAAATAGCAGTAGAGACAGAAAGGTTCATTTCTGTCTTACCCATCGTTCCTTTTTTGGTTGTAATTACAATTACACCATTCGCGGCTCTTGCCCCGTATATCGCAGCAGCAGAGGCATCTTTTAAAACGTCTATTGAAGCAATATCTTGGGGATTAATAAAGTTTAACGGGTTGGTAACTCCAAAAGAGCTATTGTCTATAATAAAACCATCTACAACAAATAATGGAGTGGTACCTGATCTCAAACTTCCAATTCCTCGAATTATTATATTTTGTGCTGCTCCAGGTTCACCACTGGTAGCAGTAACATTTACCCCAGATATTTTACCTTGTAGCAATTGGCCTGGATTGGCTACAACCCCACGGTTAAAATCCTCCGTTTTGATAGAACTAATGGCACCTGTAACATCAGATTTTCTTTGAGAACCATATCCTGTGACTACAACTTCTTCTAAGCTTTCGGCGTCTGATATTAGCTTTACTGCAACACTGTTTTGATTTCCAACATCAATTTCTTGACTCAAAAAACCAACGAATGAGACTATTAAAACAGGGTCCTCATCACTAACGCTGATGGTGAAATTTCCGTCAAAATCAGTCTGAACACCATTTGAAGTTCCCTTCTCGACAATGTTTGCACCCGGGAGAGGCATTCCGTCGTCGTCGGTAATTTTTCCGCTAATTATTTTTTGAATCTCGGATTGAATTTGTTTTGAATTTTCTTTATTGGCATAAGTCCCTGTCATTGGAACAAATCCAATTAAAAAAGCCAAACAAATTTTGAGATTTAGTTTATCATATCTATTCAGAAAATAGATAAATTTCATTTCAATTTGTTTCATAATGATTTAATTATTTGATTAAAAATAAATCAATTTCATAATTTTCAAAAAAAAATTAATTAAAATTTTAAAAGATTTTGCTTGAAATATTTATTTCAAAAAGCTTTAAATAAATATTTGGTCTAAAAATTAAAAATCAACCGAAAAATGTAATTAATTTAGAGATAAAGCAGATAGAACATTATAAAATCTTTCGAAACCCTTCAAGTAAACTTCTCTCAACTTTACTTCTTTTTAAGATTCAAGGATCTCAGATTGTTTTAAATAAAGATTTTAAAAATTATCCATTATTAATTGGAGATGAAGAAAATATCATTATCACTTGGCCATGGGTTTTGATCTCTGGAAGAGTTGGCATCCATTCATTTACAGGTATTTGAGATTATGATTTGAGAATAATGAGAATTTGGATTAATAAAAGACCCATTCCTTTCTCATATTTTTAGAACTAGGCTATTATAAATCCTTAATTTTACACATGTTTAAAAAGTTCGAAAATCATTTAGAAATAAATTTTCCTCAAATCAAGGATAAAAATTTACTTATGGCACTTAGTGGTGGATTGGACAGTTGTGTTTTGTTGGATCTCATTTTTAGGTTAGGTCTCCGCCCTGCGCTGGCCCATTGCAATTTTCAATTGCGAGGAATAGCCAGTAATCACGATGCACGATGGGTTAAAACTTTGGCTCATGAAAAAGGTTTGGAATATCATATTCAAAACTTTGATACCCATGACTATGTACTTGATAAAAAAGTGTCAATTCAGATGGCGGCTCGGGATTTAAGATACCAATGGTTTGAAACTTTATCCGAGCAAAATGACTATGATTTTATTTTTGTAGCCCATCATGCTGATGATGTATTGGAAACCTTTATGATAAATGTCATGCGTGGTACTGGTCTTAGAGGTTTGGTGGGTATACCAGAGCGTAGAGGGAAAATCCTACGTCCTTTATTGCCTTTTTCCCGAGAGGAGATCAAACAATATGCTCTCGAAAATAAGATTCAATACAGAGAGGATGAGTCCAATGCAAAAATGGATTATTTGCGTAATGCACTTCGCCACGAGGTGATCCCGAGGTGGAAAAAAAGGGATTCCAATTTTGACGCTCAGTTTCGAGAAACACTCAAATATTTGGGTCAAGCACAATTGGTACTGGATAATGTCCTTGAGGATTTTAAAAACAAAAATTTTATTCCTTTTCAGCAAGGATTTAAAATATCGATAAATGAGTTGGAAGTCAAATCATCATTAACTTATTACCTGCATGCCTTATTTGCTCCTTACGGGTTTTTAAACTTAAAGGATCTTGAGCAATTGATGCATTCACAAAGTGGTAAACAACTCTTTTCCGATACACACAGATTGATCAAAGACAGAGAGTGTTTTTTATTGACCCCCTTAGAAGAATCACCCTCCAAATCTTATTCGATTGACTCGGAGCTGTCTGCAATTGAAATTCCAATCGGGTTGACTTTTATGCAAGAAAAAAACTTAAAAAATGGAGATTCGAAAAGCCTGATGTTAGATAAAGCCAAGTTAAAGTTTCCATTGACACTAAGAAAATGGAAACAAAGTGATTATTTTTATCCCAGTGGTCTAAAGGGAAGAAAGAAATTGAGCAAATATTTTAAAGATGAGAAATATTCCCTTTTGGAAAAGGAAGCCCAATGGTTGCTTTGCTCTGGAGAGAAAATTGTTTGGGTGATAGGTAAAAGAGCCGATCAGCGTTTCTTGGCCAATGATGATACTAAAGACAAATGGTTAATTCAGTATCATGATTAAAAAAGGTTTTTTACTGTTGTTCTTCTGGACCTTGATATTAAAGGCGCAAGAACCTGTAGTTTGGGTCACTGAATTTAAACAGACATCAGATACTGAATATTTGCTAATTTTTAAAGCATCAATGCAACCCAAATGGCATTTGTATTCGCAAAAACTTCCCAAGGAAGGACCTTTACCAACTGAGTTTATATTTGAAGGTGTAAATTCTAATTTTGAATTGGTTGGAATTACCAAAGAAAGTGAAACCGTTACAGCTTTCGATCCTATCTTTGAAATGGATTTGTCATGGTTTGAAAAGGAGGCCGCTTTCCAGCAAAAAATTCGATTGCTACAACCCGAATTAGCTGCTGTTTCAGGTGAAATCAACTATCAGGCCTGTGACGATAAAGTTTGTATTTTCAGAAACGAACCCTTTAGATTCATTTTAAATTCCTCGAAAGGCCTTGCAGAGGTAAAAAAAACTGTAGATCCCGAAAGTTTAAAAAAATCTAAAGCATTACAATTGCCATTAAAAAACAGGCGGTTATTGATACAAAATCAAAGTCAAAATAGTGATAACCCTTTGCTCAACTTATTTTTATTGGGATTCTTTGGAGGCTTAATTGCACTGCTTACACCTTGTGTTTTTCCTATGATCCCACTTACTGTTTCCTTTTTTCTTAAGCAGACAGGAAGCAAAAGTAAGGGGGTGGGGAGTGCTTTAATCTATGGACTTTTTATTCTATTGATCTATATCATGATGAGTTTACCCTTTCATTTCTTGGATGTTTTAGATCCTCAAATATTAAATACTCTCTCTACAAATATTTTGATGAACATAATCTTTTTTGCTGTATTTGTATTTTTCGCCTTTTCCTTTTTTGGATACTACGAATTGACCTTACCAAGCAGTTGGGGAAATCGATCTGATGCTGCTTCAACTGGTGGGGGTATATTAGGAATTTTTTTTATGGCACTTACCTTAGCCATTGTATCCTTCTCTTGTACAGGCCCTATTTTGGGATCTCTATTGGCTGGTTCACTAACTGCAGAGGGTGGAGCTGACCAATTGACTGTCGGTATGGCCGGATTTGGATTTGCTTTGGCGCTCCCCTTTGGCTTATTGGCATTTTTTCCTAATTTACTCAAATCTATTCCCAAGTCTGGTGGTTGGATGACTAAAGTCAAAGTTACTCTTGGCTTTTTGGAATTGGCTTTGGCCTTAAAGTTTTTGTCTAACGCAGATCTTGTAGGTCATTGGGGGATAATTAAGCGCGAGATTTTTATTGGCGTATGGTTGGTAATTTCAATTTTATTATTTATTTACCTACTAGGATGGTTGCGATTTCCTAATGATCAAAAAGGGTCCAAAATTCCGATGCTGCAACGATTTTTTACTTTTTTGGTATTGATCTTTATTTTCTATTTGATCCCTGGCTTGGGGAAAAACCAAGATGGACAACTTTCTTTGTTGAGTGGCTTTCCTCCCCCAGTGTTCTATAGTATTTACCCTTCCAATTCAGAATGTCCTCTTGGATTGAATTGTTTTAAAGATTATTACAGCGGAAGGGCTTATGCTGAGTTAAAGAATAAACCCATCTTATTAGATTTTACAGGATGGGCCTGTGTTAATTGCAGAAAGATGGAGGAAAATGTTTGGTCACAACCGGAAGTGTTTAATTTGTTGAATGAAGATTTTGTGATTATTTCACTTTACGTTGACGACCGAAAAGAATTACCCAAAGGACAAAAATTTGAATTTAAATATCCCAATGGTAGAATTAAGACCGTTAAAACAATAGGTGAAAAATGGGCAACTTTTCAGAGCTTAAATTTTACTTCTGCCTCTCAGCCCTATTATGTTTTAATGTCTGCAGATGAAACCATACTAAACTCTCCAATTCAATATACAAACGCTAAAACCTACAAAGACTGGTTGCAATCAGGTTTGGAACTACATCAGCAAATTACAAAATAGCCTCGTGGCTATACTTTTTAAATTATCTTTAAGGAAATGCTCATAATGATATTTTTATTGATAAAATTCATCAATAGAGGTTTTACAGATGTCCTTTATCAATTCACTGATTTTATCAGTTAAATCATTAAAAAAAATTTTTCCTTTTTCAGAGCTTGATTTTTTCGGATTTCCCACTCCAGTATCTTCAGTAACTTTAGACCATTTCCTCTCTGTCCAAGCCCATTTTTCACGAAATCCTTTGATAACACTCTTCTTTTCTTCACCCAATCCAGCAACAGAAAGTGGTAAAACAAAATCAGGATTTATGTGCATCATTATACTGGTTTCCATTTCATCAGCATGATCTCCTTCCATTTCAAAGTATTCTGATTTATCTAGGGCATGAAACCAATTGCAAGTACTGATAAACATTTTAGGGAAGGTCAATCCCAATTCTCTTAATATCATTTTAAAATCATTTCCTCCATGGCTATTAAGGATCAGGAATTTTTTAATGTCTTGGCTGTTCAGAACGGTTAAAATATCTTTAATTACCGCCATTTGTGTACTTGGGCTCATATTTATGTCTAAATAGATATCCGTTTGCCCTGTATTAACTCCAAATGGTATAGTGGGTAATATGATAACTTTTGCTCCTTTTTCCCAAGCTTTTCTTCCGGATTCTTCACTTATTGCATTGGCTTCATACACGTCTGTCCCATAGGGTAAATGATAATTATGGGCTTCTGTTGCTCCCCAAGGCAAAACGGCCAACTCGAAGCGTTCGGATTTAAGATCTTTCCATGTACACTCCGATAAGATATAAGGTCTCATCAACTATAAATTTAAAGGAAAATTTTGAATGTTTGGTGTGTTTATTTACACTTTAAAATAGACTTCATCAAAAGGAATCCTAAATCGGGGACCATAAACTCCTTTATTAGTTCTGATACCACAACCAATAATCATGCTGATTTCTGCTGCTTTGGGCAGATTTAATGTTTTTTTTACCCTCTTAGAATCAAAGCCCTCCATGGTGCATGTATCGTAACCATAACTCGCCATACTTACTAAAAAGTTTTGTGCGGCCAATGCCGTGCTTTTGTGAGCGACAACCCGCAGATCTGATTTCTTAACCTGTCGATAAACCACTTGCTTTATTCCTTTTAAATAGACAACTATACTGTTTATCCATCCACCAAAATTCCCAACACTGTATATTTTAGGAAGTATTTTTTGGTAATAAGATGTTGCTGCACTGATTTTTTTGGGATCATTATTTTTTGATTTTTCAAACTCCAATTTTATAAAATCCACATTGGAGGCTATTCTTTTTTTCCAAAGGTCTTTTCTAACAACAGGAATTACAAACTGTTTAGCTGTTTTGGCAGCAGGCTGATTAAAACATTCAAATGCTATCTTTTTAATTAACTCATCATCGGTGATGTGGTAAAACTCCCAAAGTTGAAGGTTGCTACTGTTGGGAGCTAAAATAGCCTGTTCTATGCACTGTTTAACTATCTTAGAGTTGATGTTTTTTTTATTATCGAAAATCCTCACCGAGCGGCGATATTCAATTGCTTCACTTACTTTTTTTTCAAACATTAAAGATTCTTTAATAAAAATTTCAACAAAGATAAGGACTTTGGATAAGGTGCATATCGTCCTGGAAGGTCAAATAAAAAACTGCGTTTAATGACCGGTTTTTCGTGTGAGAAATTTTTAAAACTATACTTACCATGATAAGCCCCCATTCCACTATGACCCACTCCTCCAAAAGGAAGGTTATCATTTGCAAATTGTATTATTGAGTCATTGGCCACACCCCCCCCAAAGGAGTAACGTTTGAAGAGCTTATCTATGAATTTTTTTCTCTTTGAAAAAATATAAAAGGCTAAGGGGCGCTCCCTGTTTTCGAGAAGTTTATGAATCATTTCCTCATTACTGTAACTAATAATTGGCAAAATGGGTCCAAAAATTTCTTCCTTCATCAATTCACTGTCTAAATTTGGATTATCAACCAATGTTGGCCCGAAAAAAAAATCCTTTTCATCTGTATTTCCACCATAAATAACATTTTGATTGGTAAGAGAGGCTTTTAATTTATTAAAATGGTTTTGGTGAGCGATTCGACCATAGTCTTGAGAATCTTGTTGATTTTTTCCAAAAGCTTTTTCGATTTGAAAGATCAATTCTTGGATTAGTTTATCTTTAATTTTTTCGTGCACCAATAGATAATCCGGAGCAATACAGGTTTGCCCGCAGTTCAGAAATTTACCCCACACTATTCTTTTACTAGTAATGCGAATTGGAGCTGTTTTATCAACAATACAGGGACTTTTTCCTCCTAATTCCAAGGTTGTAGGAGTGAGGTGTTCTGCAGCAGCCCTAGCAACGATTTTTCCAATCGAAGTACTACCTGTAAACATAATAAAATCCCATTTTTTCTTTAGGAGCAATGTTGCAGTGGATGCATCTCCTTCGACCACCGCAACGTGGTCATTGTCAAAAACAACTCCGATTATAGATTTGATTAAATTTCCCGTGTGAGGTGCAAACTCTGATGGCTTTAAAACCACAGTATTTCCAGCCGCAACAGCTCCTACTAGTGGAGTAATTGCCAGCTGAAAAGGATAGTTCCAAGGACTGATGATCAAAGTATTACCATAAGGTTCAGGTAATATGTAGTCTTTGGAAGGGAAATTGATGAGGCTGCTTTTCGTCCGGTGGGCACGGTTCCAAAGTGGGAGCATTCTTATCATTTTACTGATCTCCTTCTCCACTAATACCATTTCTGATGTCATCGACTCAAAGCCCGATTTACTTAGGTCTTTCTTAAGCGCATTGTAAATGTCTTTTTCTCGCCTCTGTATTTCTTTCTTTAAAGCCTTCAGTTTTTCAATTCTAAAAACTGAGGTCTGAGTGATTTGAGTGTTAAAAAATTTTTTTTGCTTTTGATGTAAATTATCAACGGCCTTTTCTGAATTATATTCCATTGTTTGGTATTTTTGAGGCTAGTTTTTATAAATATAATTCAAATAGATTTCATATATTTTTTTT
>CAJWAY010000009.1 GCA_913020685.1 uncultured Flavobacteriaceae bacterium | reverse complement strand
CTTGAATCATTTTTATGATTTTTTTGATTCATCTTTTTTTGAATAATAGAGTTTCTCCTCAAACTCGTTTTTTGGAACAAAACTAAGTGGGGTAATGATTGAAAATTAGTTTCCCTAAAATCCAAATTTTTTTTAATTTTAACTTATAAAATGAAAAAGATGCAATTTATTAGACAAAAAATCAGATTTTCGCCCGTAGTTTTTGTTTGGTCAATTGGAAAGACACTCAGAAAACTTTCACCAGATAATATAATAATCGGGCTCACAGAACTGCAGTTAGTTCGAAAATTATCGAGGTTAATCTTCCCTTCCAAACTCACTTCTTATAGGAAGTAAACTTTTCGAATTTAAGTTTTATGTAGTAATCTTACTAAAGAGATAGCTAAGGAATTAACATCAATCTCTATGTTTACTTCTATTTGATATTTGTATTTAGTATTATGAAAAAGTTAGACACAGTAATTCTTACGGTTTCATTTTGGTTCAGTATTATCACTTATGCACAAAAAATCGATTCCATAAATCCTTCAGAGGAGAAAATTAAAGTAAATAAGGTGTTTGATGAGCATGGAAATCTAATCAGATATGATTCAATTTATAGCTATTCCAGTACTAACTACAATATGGATACCAAAAAAATGGACTCTTTAATGAAGCAATTTTTTCCAAATCGAGGAACTATGCCATTTAAAGAACCATTTGATGATTTTGATTTTGGTTTCCCAAACTTGTTTAATCAAAACTTTAGAAACCTTGATTCCATTTGGCGACAAAGGTTAAAAGGACAAAAAAAAAATTTTGATAGTATTTTCAAAAGGCAACACCTCCAAAAAGAGAAATCATCCACTAATAAAATCTAAATAATAATTCAATCAAATTAACACATGCTATATAAACTATGGATATACAAATAGAAAAACTAACTAAGACCTACGGACCTCAAACCGCTGTAAACGATATCAGTTTTGAAGTTAAAACAGGAGAGGTTTTAGGATTTTTAGGACCTAACGGAGCAGGAAAATCTACCACAATGAAAATGATTACTGGCTATATAGGGTTCGAAAAAGGGGATATTCAAATAGGAGGAAAAAGCGTTACGGACCCTACGTATGATTTAAAAAGGCACATTGGTTATCTCCCTGAAAATAACCCCTTATACCATGATATGCCTGTGATAGACTATTTGGAGTTTTGTGCGTCCCTCCAGGGTATAGAAAAACAGAATATCAATAAAAGAATTCGTGAAATGGTAGGGGTTTGTGGCTTAAATAGCGAAAAGCATAAAAAAATAGGAGAACTATCTAAGGGATACAGGCAACGTGTAGGCCTTGCTCAAGCCATGATTCACGACCCTGAAATTCTGGTTTTAGATGAACCTACAACAGGGTTAGACCCCAACCAAATTATAGAAATTAGAAAACTAATTCGTGACTTGGGAAAAGAAAAGACCGTTATACTCAGCACACATATTCTACCAGAGGTAGAGGCTACATGCGACCGTATTCTTATAATCAATAGAGGTAAGATTGTAGCTAATGGCACATCGGAAACACTTAGAAAGCAGTCGCAAGGGAATGAAATATTAAAGCTTCGTATTGAGGATGGTAAAGCAGATAAGATTTTAAAATCCCTACGGACATTGGACACTGTCCAATCGGTAGCATGTATTGAACAAAATCAAAATGTATTTGAAGTACAGAGCCTTGTCGAACAGACCTCTAAACGAAATGTATTTAACCTGTGCGTTCAAAACAAATGGGTGCTGACGGAACTCACACCATTGGAAACGAAACTTGAGGATATTTTCAGAAACTTAACAGTAAAATAAATATGAAAACAATTTGGATAATAGCCAAACGAGAATTGGAAATTTTTTTCGACTCCCTTATAGCCTATATTATCTTAGGACTTTTTTTAGGATTTAGCGGCTTTTTTACTTGGTTGTATGGCAATGATATTTTTCTAGTAGGTCAAGCCAATTTGCGCGTATTCTTTAGCATTGCTTCATGGAGTCTTTTCTTTTTCATTCCTGCCATAACCATGAAAATGTTGGCTGAGGAGAGAAAAACAGGAACATTGGAACTTTTGCTTACCAAGTCGGTATCAGACCGACAATTGATTCTTGGAAAATTCTTAGGGTCGGTCTTGTTAGTCTGTATAGCCCTATTGGCGACCTTACCTTATGTTATAACAGTTTCCAGTATTGGTAATTTAGATAATGGTGGAACTATTTGTGGCTATTTTGGCTTACTGCTAATGAGCATCACATATACTGCAATTGGAATTTTTGCAAGTAGTATAACCACAAATCAAATTGTGGCATTTATGACCGCCCTTTTTATCGGGTTATTTTTCCATATCATTTTTGGCGTTTTGGCCCAGAACTTTACGGGAAGTATAGGACAGATTTTTGAAACCTTAAATCTTCAATCCCATTTTGAATCCATTTCCAGAGGCGTTATAGATTCTAAAGACCTGGTTTATTTTCTATCTATAACAGTTTTGGGGCTTTATCTTGGAGAGTCGTCATTATCAAAAAGACATTCTTCTTAATCAATTATTAAAGCATGAATCTGACCATTGAAAAAAATAAAAACACATAGATGAAAAAGACAAACGTAACCACACTATTAATTTTAAGTATACTGTTATTTGTGAACTTATTGTCCGAGGAATATTTTTTTAGAATAGATTTAACCGAAGATAAGCAATATACTTTAAGCGAAGCAACTGAAGAAATTATGAAGTCGCTAGAAAATCCAATTACGATCAAAGCTTATTTCTCAGAAAACCTTCCGCCAGATATTGCAAAAACCAAGAATAATTTTGAAGAGTACCTAATAGAATATGCTCGAAAATCAGATGATAATCTAGTATACACCTTTATTGACCCCAACGAAAATGAGAAAACAGAGCGAGAAGCTGTGGAAGCTGGTATTAATCCAGTCATGATTAATGTTAGGGAAAAGGACCAAATGAAACAGCAAAGAGCTTTTTTAGGAGCCGTTCTAGAATTGGAAGAACAAAAAGAAGTTATTCCATTTATACAACCGGGAGCCCCTTTGGAATACCTCTTGTCGTCATCCATAAAAAAGATAGCGGTAACCGATAAACCTGAAGTTAGGCTCATGGAAGGTAATGGACAAGCCTCCATTTCAGAACTTTCTCAGGTAAAAACAGCTCTAGATGTTTTATACGATTTTAATTCTACTAAAGTAAATGATATAACACCTGTTCCAGAAAACACAAAGACTTTAGCTATTATTCGTCCTACGGACACCCTCAATAATGAAAGTCTTGACCAGTTAGACAAATTCCTAGAAAAAGGAGGTAATCTATTTATAGCTTTGAATAGGGTAAATGGTGATTTAAATAATGCCTATGGAACTAGTCAGAATACAGGTTTGGAAAAATGGCTGGAGTCAAAAGGTTTAGAAGTCCGAGAAGACTTTGTGATAGATGCACAATGTGCTAGCGTTGGTGTACAACAACGACAGGGATACTTTAATTTCACTTCCAATGTTTCTTTTCCTTATATCCCAATCATAAGTCAATTTGCAGACCATCCAGCTACTAAAGGTCTGGAAGCCGTAGTGATGCAGTTTGTTAGTTCATTAAAATTTGCTGCCAAAGATTCCCTTACCACATTTACTCCTTTGGCCTTTTCATCTAAAAATTCTGCAAAATTAAAAGCTCCACAGTTTTTTGACATTCAAAAGCAATGGACTGAAATGGATTTTAATGCACCTAATCAGATAGTTGCAGGGGTTTTGGAACAAACACACGATAATGGTAACAAGTCTCGTATTTGTGTGGTTGGGGATGGAGATTTTCCTATTAATAGTGGACAACAGCAGTTACAATCAGGAAATGTCAATCTTATGGTCAATGCTATTGATTGGTTAAGCGATGACACAGGGTTAATTGACTTAAGGAATAAAGGGATAAGATATCGCCCAATAGACACCTTGGAAGATAGTACTAAAACGACCCTGAAATATCTCAATTTTTCACTGCCTATTATTCTAGTAATCATCTATGGTGTGGTAAGGATGCAGATGAACAGAAATAAGCGGAGTAAAAGAATAGAAGAGAACTATGAATAATCAACTAAAGATTTAACTCATGAAAAAAAATAACATATTAATATTAGTATTAGTAGGTTTAGTATTACTATTTGTAACAACAAATTATTTTAAAAAGCATAGCAGTGCTATCTTTAAAGCTGAAGTGGTTCAGTTTGATTCTTCTACGTTGAATAAAATTATTATTTGTCCTCCATCTTCTTCGGAGGAGGAACTAATTATTATTTCAAAAGATGATGATAATTGGCAAGTTGCCCAAGGCACTATAAAAACCCTGGCGAATCAATCTACTGTTAATAGTGTACTAGGTCAGTTAGAGCAAATAAAAACCGAACAGTTAGTCTCTAAAACCAAAGAAAAATGGGAAACATATGAGTTAACGGATACTTTAGCGCTATGTGTTGAAATCTACCAACAGGGCAAGGAAAAGCCAACAAAGTTATATTTTGGAAAAACAACAAATAGACAATCCCAAAATCCTGGATTTAGAGGACGTCCTTCTGTTGATGCCTCTACATATTTTAGAATCAATGAAACCCCCAGTACATACGCTATAAAAGGCGGACTTTCCAATACATTTAAACGGAAATTTAATGCATGGCGAAATACAGAGTTCATCAAGCTTAATAAAGATTTAATTACACGATTAAAATTTGAGACTAATAAAAACAACACTTTTTCTCTTTCTAAAAAAGAGTCTGATTGGTTTATGGGAGAGATTTCACCAGATTCTACCAAAGTGACTCAATATCTTAATACCTTACGTTATCAAAGTAGCTCACGGTTTATTGACGGATTTAAACCTAAAGGTAATGCGGATTATACCTTGACAATTCAAGGTGATTCAACTAAAGACCTAACTATAAAAGCTTATAGGGATTCTACAACAACAAAAAACTACATCCTGAACGCATCCCAATATCCAAATGTCTTTATTGAGAGTGATTCAACAGGGCTATTCAAACGCCTATTTGTAAATCGAGGTTATTTTTTGAAATAGTCAAATAATGAAGATAAGTGAAGGTTGATATATTTTATTTAAATCTTTTGATTTGATTAACGTATCAGTATTCGTGATTCAAATCATCTGATTCCACCTATTACCTGATTCCGAGAATAAATAATCAAAAGTTGTAATAATTCAATCTCAAATCATACCCCACAAAACTCCTTCCCAACTTATCACAAACTCTTCCGGTAGTTCCACTTCCCATTTACGGCAATACAACTCAAGTCTTTTTAGATTCCTACAAGACTCAATTGATCCCCGAGACCTTTAAACAGCAGTTGGTCTTAGACACTTTGGAACGAAATTTTCATCGCGAACAATCCAAAAATCGCTTTTATTTGAATCCCTATAAGCTTAAGAAAGGAGATACTTTGTACATTCCATTTATCACCAGTGACAGTCTATTTACCCAACTACTGCAGGATCGTATTCAAAGTCCTGTTAAATTGATGGATCAGACTAACAGCCTCCAAAAGTGGAACGTATTATACTCTTATAAAGAAGCTCTACTATATAAAGCACTTCTGCAAGACAGCGATAATGGAGCAGCAGAGTCTTTATTGAATATGATCTCCCAAACTACCTTTGGTGAGATGAATGTCAAAAAAACGATTGACACCCTTAAGCTTCAATGGAGGCAATGGTTACCGGATCCCATTGAATGGGTAGATGGCTCTGGGGTTTCCCATTACAACATTCTCACACCAAGAACATTGATCGCTGTCCTCAAAAAAATATACCAGGAAATAGGACTCGAAACCATCAAAAATTATTTCCCAAAAGGTGCAACCTCAGGAACTTTAAAAAACTATCCCGTACAAGAGGTATATGCCAAAACAGGTACCCTGCGGCACAGCCACAATCTTTCAGGATATTGGATAAGTAATAAAGGAAATGTCTACGTTTTTTCTATTATGGCTAACCATTTTACGAAACCTACTGAAGAAATCCGCAAGGGCATCAGTACGTTGATAAGACAATTTCAAAAGAAACTAAAGTAATGTTTAAGCACCTTTATTGAAATGCTTTAAGAATTAGGTAGGATAGATCAGATTTTTTGAGGGAAAAAAACTTTTGATTATTTGAAATAAAAAACACTAATAAACAGTGATTTTTATCCGTTTAATTTTTGTTTGACTATGGTTGAGATGGTTTTACCATCTGCCTTACCTGCCATTTCTTTACTAGCCATTCCCATGACTTTACCCATATCTTTCATACCCTTTGCTCCTGCTTTGGCAACGATTTCGTCGACTATTTGTTCAATCTCCTGCTGAGATAATTGTTCTGGTAAGAATTGGGCAATCACCTCGGCTTGGGCTTCCTCAGGTGTAGCAAGATCATCGCGATTTTGTTCTTTAAAAATAACCGCACTGTCTTTACGCTGCTTTACCAATTTTTGAAGTAATTTGATTTCGTCCTCTTCAGTAAGATCAGTATCTCCTGCAGTTGCAGTTTTGGCCAAAAGCACTGCCGATTTAATGGCTCTTAAAGCTTCGAGCTTTAAAGAGTCTTTTGCGCGCATTGCGGCTTTGATTTCGTCAGTAAGGGAATTAAGTCGAGACATAAATTATTAATCTACATTATCGTGCAAAAAGGAGTTATTGGATCTCAATTGTATTTCGTCATTTTTATCATTATCAACCGACAATCTTGACTCATTCGATTCAGACGAGGAGGGTTGATCCAATTCGAGACCCATTCTTTTGTAGGCGGGTTGCTTTTCAAACTCATCGATTTTACTCATACTGTGTTTGAAGGCATGATTGAATTTTTTTAAATGCTCTTTTCTTTCCTCATTTTCCTTGGTGGCGGTTTCCTTAATTTTCTTATCAAAGGGAGAGTCATCGTGAGGTGAACTCATCTCATCCTTCATTTCTGAAACGGGAACTTCCTCCAATTTTTCGACTACTTCAAATTCAAAATCAATAGCTTCGGAAAGGGAAGAATCATCTATAATCTCTTCATCTTCTCCGTTGGAAAGAGTATGGACTATTTTTTCAGACGAAGACTCTTGCGCATCAGAAATGGATAAACTAAAATCAAAGGCAAATTGATTTTCTTCCTCAGCTTCTACCTCTTCGGATCCAACAACCTCAAGACCCAATACTTTCTCGTCTAGGTCGTTGATGATAAATTCCTCTTCCGTTTCAATTTTGGGCTCCTCTGTGGAGAGATCGTATTCTAATAATTCGCAAACTACTTCCATATTTAGAATTTCTAAAGTACTGGGGATCAATTCATTATCAGATTCTACTAACTCCTCCTCAAACTTTTCCTCCTCTATGATTTCAGGCTTAACCTCATTTCCATCTAAAGTCTCTGCATATACGGGTATGGAAAACAAATCTTCCTCTTCAATATCCTCCTCTTTTTCATCCAATGTAAACACAATGGATTCCTCTTCGGGAATAGGAACAAATTCGGACTCAATTTCCTCCCCTTTTTCCTCGGTTACCAACTCTTCTTGTGAGATTTCAATTGCATCGGAATTTTCTTCACTACCCATAAGGTTGTGTTCCAAGGTCTGATCTTCCTCCAGTGTGTGGATGATTTTTTTTGCCTCGGTATTTACGATTTGATGTTGCTGGTCGGCACCAAAACCTGTGGCGATAATGGTCACAGAAACTGAACTTCCAAGTTTTTCATCTTCCCCAATTCCCATGATAATATTGGCATTATTACCTGCTTCAGCTTGAATGAAATCATTGATTTCTCCAATTTCATCAATGGTAATTTCTTCATTTCCAGAAACAATCAAAAGCAACACATTTTTACAACCGGTAATCTTATTATCATTCAATAATGGAGAGTCCAAGGCATTGATTATGGCGTCATGTGCTCTATTAGTACCACTGGAAGAACCAGAACCCATTATGGCCGTACCGCTGTCTTTAAGGACTGTTTTCGCATCTTTCAAATCTATGTTTTGACGATAGTGGTGAGTAATGACTTCAGCAATTCCTCTAGCTGCTGTCGAAAGCACTTCATCAGCTTTGGAAAAACCTGTTTTAAAACCTAAATTTCCATAAACCTCCCTTAGCTTGTTGTTGTTGATAACAATTAGGGCGTCAACGGATCTTTTAATATTTTCCAAACCTTTTTCGGCCTGTTCCAAACGTAATTTACCCTCAAACTGAAAAGGCATTGTAACAATCCCAACGGTTAGTATATCCATTTCCTTAGCCATGTGCGCTATAATTGGTGCTGCACCCGTACCTGTCCCTCCTCCCATTCCTGCAGTAATAAAGACCATTTTGGTTTGGGTTGTCAATAAGGTTTTGAGGTCGTCAAAACTTTCTTCGGCAGCCAAAGCTCCTACCTTTGGGTTAGCCCCAGCTCCCAATCCTTCAGTTAAGGATGCTCCTAACTGAATTTTGATTGGTACCGAACTCTCATTAAGTGCCTGAGCATCAGTATTGGTTATAACAAAATCAACACCATTGATGCCCTGTTTAAACATATAGTTAATGGCATTACTTCCTCCTCCACCAACACCAATGACCTTAATGACATTACTTTTGTTTTTAGGTAAGTCAAAACTAAAATCCTTACTCATTTGAGATTCCATTTCAGTATATTTAAGCGTTATCTAAAAATTCTTTAAACTTCTCTACCCAGCGATCCAAAATAGATTTCCTTTTTGAGGACATGGGATTCGATTCAAGAACATCTGAGGTATTATCCGCTATTGTATCATCAGTAATTTCACCTTCATCAGATGGGACACTTTCAAAATCCTTTTTAACCTGATGCTCCAACGCATTCATCAAAAGACCAACAGCAGTAGATAATATAGGACTAGTCTCTGATTTTTGAGTATCACCGGCCAAGTGTTCACTTGGGTAACCAATTCGGGTATCCATACCAGTAATGTACTCGACCAATTGTTTTAAATGTCTTAATTGACTTCCTCCACCAGTCAATACAACTCCACCAATCAGCTTTTTCTTTTGATCATCATGGCCATAATTTTTTATCTCTAAATATACCTGCTCCATGATTTCTACCACACGTGCATTGATGATTTTGGAGAGGGTTTTAAGGGATATCTCCTTGGGCTCCCTACCTCTTAGCCCAGGAATAGATACTATTTCTGAATCTCTGTTTTCGCCTGGCCAAGCTGAACCAAATTTAACTTTTAAGAGTTCCGCCTGTTTTTCAATGATAGAACAACCCTCTTTAATATCCTCGGTAATGACGTTTCCCCCATAGGGAATTACTGCCGTGTGGCGAATAATTCCATCTTTAAAAATAGCCAGATCTGTTGTTCCCCCACCAATATCGATTAAAGCCACTCCGGCCTCTTTTTCCTCCTGACTCAAAACAGCTTCTGAAGAAGCCAATGGTTCAAGGGTAATATTACCCATGGATAAACCTGCACTTTTAACACATCTACCAATATTTTTTATCGAAGTTACTTGTCCTACAACCACATGGAAATTTGCTTCTAACCTACCGCCATACATCCCAATGGGTTCCTTAATTTCGGCTTGGCCATCTACTTTGTAGTCCTGGGGGAGCACATGAATGATTTCTTCACCCGGTAACATAACCAGTTTATAAACCTGTTGAATAAGCCGCTCCACGTCTTCTTGTGATATGACCTCTTGGGAATTAGTTCGGGTTATATAATCACTGTGTTGGAGGCTCCTTATGTGTTGACCGGCGATGCCAACAACTACCTCATCGATTTCCTTACCGGAAACCACTTTTGCTTCCTCTATAGCCTGCTGAATGGATTGAATGGTTTGGGTGATGTTATTAACGACTCCTCTATGAACTCCAAGGCTTTTGGATTTTCCAATCCCAAGTATTTCAACTTTTCCAAATTCATTTTTATCCCCCACCATCGCAACAATTTTGGTTGTTCCAATATCTAATCCTACAGAAATATTTGAATGCTTCATAAATGTTGTTTTAAGATCCAACGACTTGATTTTTAAATTTTAGGTTGATCAGGCTATAATTCCTATTCAACAAATTATTATCGTGGTAGGCACAAAAAACTTTCAATTTGGTAAGCTTTTCACCTATCCGGCGTATTTGGCCAATTTCGACTTCAAACCCGTAAGACCTCAAACCTATGAAATAGGAACTTGAACGATAATCAATCGAAGCCAACTCATTTCGTAAAAATGGATCTTTATCAATAAGGTTAATTAGTGATAAAAGATCTTTCTTTTGATTTTCTTTAAACTCTCCAAGGTATAAGGGAACTTTTGGGGTATGATTTTTGGAAAGGGGAAACTGATTCCCAAATCTGTCCAAATAAAATTGATCTGGCCCTTGTACCCTAAGAACCGCAATTTTTTCTAGAATATTTACTCCTAAAACTCCTTGATTAAAATGAAAAACCTCAGCTTTGTCTATATAAGGATTATCTTCTAATAAGGATTCAAGCATACTCAAAACTAAACTATCTTTAGCCTTCCACGGAAGTTCTCCTTTGTTTTGTATTAACAATTTATCAACTAGTGAGTCGTTAAGAAATCTGGCCCCATGGGATTCAAAATTGACTTCTATTTTACCAACCAAACGTTTGCTGTTCCTAAAGTGTGCAAAGGCAGATATCAATATCGCTAAGATTAAAATTGTTATAAGAAAGAGGTGTTTTTTTAATTGCATTTAAGCTGTTTTTTTTAGTTTTTGAATATGATTTCCAATATCTCCTGCGCCCATTACCAAAACTAAATCTGCTTCAGAATTGAGGATGGTAGAACGAAAAGCTTCTTCAGATATTTTTCTTTTTTTGTTGTGCTTAATTAGCTCTAACAATACATCCGAATTTACCCCAACTATGGGTTCTTCTCTGGCTGGATAAATATCCATTAAAACAATTTCATCAAATCTACTGAGGACATCCACAAACTCTGTCATAAAATCTTTTGTCCGCGAAAAAAGATGAGGTTGAAAAACCACCATATTTGTTTTATCAGGATAAAATTCTGAAATGGTCTTCAACACTGCATCTATCTCCCTAGGGTGATGGGCGTAATCGTCTATCACTATTTTATTCTTCAAAGAAAAAACCTCCATTCTACGTTTTATACCTCTAAAGGTTGACAAGGCAGGTAAAACTTTTTCCAAAGGGAACCCCCCTATATCCAAAATTGCCAATGCACCTATAGCATTGGATAGATTGTGCCGGCCCATTGCTCTGAGATAAATATTTTTATGGGTTTGTGTGGGGCAAACAAGATCAAATCGGTATCCTTGTCCATCAACTCTGATGGCCTCTGCGCGATAGTTGGCCTGATCCTCAAGAGCGTAGCAACAAGCTTCTTCATCTAAATCCTTTGCAACCACCACTTTATGTTTTACACGTTTAGAAAATTGATCGAATGCATTCTTCATATTTTTATGATCTCCGTAGATATCCAAATGATCAGCATCCATTGCTGTGATACAGGCATAATCTGGAAATAATTGTAAAAAGGAACGATCATATTCATCGGCCTCTACAATCGAGTATTTCTTCCCTTTTTGTACCAGATTGCTTTGATACTCAATCATAATCCCTCCCAAAAAAGCCGTAAACTCCAAATTTAAATAAGCGAAATAATGGGTTAAAAAAGATGCCGTGGTAGTTTTTCCGTGAGTGCCTGCGATGGCAAAGACTACAGTTTCTTTAGTTATTTCTCCCAACACTACTGCCCTCTTCTTGATATTGTTTCCTTGTTCAATAAAGAAATTTAGTTGCGGATGATCTAAGGGCACCGCAGGGGTATAAATAATTTGGGTGTCCTCCTTACAAAAATCCTCAGGAATTTTATCTGGAGACTGATCATGTAGAACAGATATGCCTAAATCAATCAATTGGGAGGTGATTGGGCTGGGGGTTTTATCATATCCCATAACTCTATTTCCAGCATCAAAAAGGTATTTGGCTAGCGCCGACATTCCTATGCCACCAATTCCCAAAAAATAGTATTTCTTTACTTTTTGATTCATTTATAAAAGTGCTTCAATGAGATCTACAATTTTTGCAGTGGCATTGGGTTGTGCCAATGCTTTTATGTTTTTTGACATTTCATTTCGTTTTTTGTGGTCTAATAACAGTTTAAAACAATTTGGGAAATTCAAGTCTAAGTCTTTTTCCGCAATCACTAGTGCTGCTCCTTTTTTGGCTAAGGCCATCGCATTTTGGTATTGGTGATTCTCAGCAACATTAGGTGATGGCACCAATAGAACTGGGCGTGCGGTACAACAGAGTTCAGATAAGGTCGCAGCACCCGATCTAGAAATGACCATATCTGCCGCTGCATAAAGTTTATCAATTTCTGCCACAAATGAAATAATTTTTACTCTCTCGGATTGGTGTTTTTTACACTGTTCATAATACAATGAACCACATTGCCAAATTAATTGTAATCCTTGTTTTACAAAAGTGTCAAGATGTGTTGCAATCAATTGGTTAATGCGTTTTGCTCCCAAGCTTCCACCCAAAACTACCAAAGTGGGTATGCCTGGAATTTGTTTAAAAAATGCCTTAGCTTCAGTAGGACTGAATTTGCCCTTAGTGATAGATTTACGGATTGGGTTACCGGTGAGATTCAACTTTTCTTTTGGGAAAAATTTTTCCAAACCTTCGTAAGCCACGGCAATGGTTTTAACGGTTTTGGACAAAAGTTTGTTGGTAATACCAGGATATGAATTTTGTTCCTGAATCATGGTTGGTATTTTCAATACTCCAGCAATAAAGAGCAGAGGACCGCTGGCAAAACCACCAGTACCTACAACTACATCAGGTTTGAATTTTAAAAGAATTAAAATGGATTTCAGCAAGCTCAAAACCAATTTTACAGGAAATATTAGATTTCTAATTGATAAAGACCTTTGAACACCATCAATCCAAAGACCAATAATTCTATATCCTGACTTTGGAACCTTATCCATTTCAATTCTACCCAATGCTCCAACAAATAAAATTTCTGCTGTCTTATAGCGCGATTGGAATTCGTCTGCAATTGCAAGTGCAGGGTACAAGTGACCTCCTGTTCCTCCCCCTGATATGATGATTTTATAAGGTTTCACCTAAAATGATTAAAGGGTTTTCGTTTTTGTCTTCAGAATCCTGCTGGGTATTGGATTCAATTTTTTGTCCTGCACTTACGCTAAGGATCATTCCAAATGCAATACATGTCATCCAAGCAGCCGTACCCCCACTACTAATTAAAGGAAGTGTTTGTCCCGTTACGGGAAATACTTGCAATGCAACTGCCATGTTTACAAAGGCTTGCATTATTACGGGTAATCCCAATCCCAAGACCAATAGTTTTCCATAAACTGTATCGGATTTATGTGCAATGACAATAATTCTGAACAACACTAACAGATACAATAAAATCAAAGCAGTTCCTCCTAATAATCCGAATTCTTCTACAATTATGGCATAGATAAAATCAGACGAACTCTGAGGTAAAAAGTTTTTCATCACACTTTTTCCCGCTCCAACTCCAAAAAGACCACCAGTAGCTATAGCGGTTTTGGCCCTTTCAATTTGGTAATTTCCGCCATTATCAACTCCACTATTAAAGTTTTCTATCCTACTGATCCAAGTATCAATTCTGTTGGGAACCCAATCCGGATTGACCTTAGCAATCAATATAAACAACATAGCCAGGAAAAGGCCCATGCTAAACATTCCTAGAAGGTACTTGATGGGATACCCTCCCAAAAAAACTAATATAAGGACCATAAAAAACAACAAAACAGAAGTTGATAAATTGGCTGGAAAAATCAGTAATATCACAACAAAAACAGGTAGCCAAAGCTTTAGTATGGATGATTTTAATCGATTAAACTCAGGGTTATCCTTGGACATTAAATGAGCTACATAAGCCAGAAGAACAATGGAAGCTAGAGTAGAGGTTTGAAAACTTAATCCAACGATCGGTATACTGATCCATCTATTGGCATTTGCACCAGCAATGAGATTCCCCTGAGTAGCGGTATAAATCAGTAACATGATTATTAATGGCAGCGCCAATATGGAAATACCTTTAAAATAATGGTAAGGAACCTTGTGAAGGCTATACATTAAGGCAAAACCAAAAAGCAGGACGATAAAATGCTTTAACAAATGACTCCATGGTGTTCCATTACCAACAACATAGGTCAAATTAGAACTAGCACTGAAAACTGGAAGAAATGAAAAAACAGAAAGTAAAGCGATAGCTACCCAAAGCACCCTATCTCCAAGTATTATGTTCATTGAATTTTTCATTTTACTTTTCTACAATTCTCTTACTGCTTGTTTAAATTGATTTCCTCGATCCTCATAATTTTCGAATAGGTCAAAACTAGCACATGCAGGCGAAAGCAAAACATTGTCATTTTTATCAGCAATTTTTTTAGCAACCAAGACAGCTTCTTTCATGGACTGGGTTTCTACCATAATGTCGGTGATGGGCTCGAAAGCATTGATGATTTTTTGATTATCAACTCCCAAGCAAATAATTGCCTTTACTTTTTCTCTAACCAATGGATAAAGGATTTGATAATCGTTGCCTTTGTCAACACCACCAACAATCCAAACAGTTGGTTCAGTCATGCTTTCCAAAGCAAAATAGACAGCGTTAACATTGGTCGCTTTTGAGTCGTTGATGTAGTGGATGTTTTGAATCTTTAAGACTGGTTCCAATCGGTGAGGTGCTCCTTTGAAATTAAGTAAACTCTCGCGAATGGTCTCCTTACTTACATCCAATAAATGGGCAACCGTTGAGGCAGCCATTGCATTCAAAAGATTGTGTCTTCCTTTTAAGGGAAATTCCATAGTATTAATCATAGTCTTAATTTTTTGAGTTTCTATTACGATACTATTATTCTCTAGATAGGTGCTATTGATATTTTTTTTAAAGCTCCCAAATTCGTGAAGTGTAGCTTTAGTTTTAATTTTTTGAACGGCCCTACATAATTCAGGATCTTCTCCATTAAAGAGTAAAAAATCTCGCATATTTTGGTTTTCATTGATTCTCATTTTTGATTTTAAATAGGCTGAAAAATCGCCATCATACCTATCTAAATGGTCTGATGTAATATTGGTAATAACTCCTATGTGCGATGCAAAATTGACAATATCATCAAGTTGAAAACTGCTGATTTCCAAAACGTAAAACTGATATTCATTTTCAGCCACCTCCTTGGCAAAACTGTTTCCAATGTTTCCCGCCAGCGCCACATCATATCCAGCATCATTTAAGATCTTATAAGTCATCATTGCAGTTGTAGTTTTGCCATTACTGCCGGTAATACCAATAAGAGTTGCACTGGTGTATTTTGAAGCAAATTCTATCTCTGAAATCACAGGAATATCTAATGATTTAAGGGATTTTAATATTAGACTCTTGGCAGGAATCCCGGGACTTTTTATTATGTATTGGGCATCCTGCATTTTAGAGAGGGTGTGGGTCTCTTCCTCCCATTCAATTCCCAAACCGTCTAAAGTATTTCTAGCAGATTTTGAAATGGTTCCATGATCGGAAACAAAAACCTCCCAACCTTGTTTTTTAGCAAGTAGGGCTGTTCCACATCCACTTTCCCCCGCACCCAAAATGACTAACTTATCAAGCATTATCTAATTTTTAGAGTTACAATGGACAATACCGCCAATAAGATTCCTATAATCCAAAATCGAGCAACAATCTTACTCTCGTGTAGCCCTAGTTTTTGGTAATGATGGTGCAATGGAGCCATTTTTAAAATCCTTTTGCCCACTCCAGTTTTTTTACGGGTGTACTTGAAGTAGCCCACTTGTACTATTACAGAAAGGTTTTCAACTAAAAAAATGCCACAAAGCAGTGGAATCAAAAGCTCTTTTCTTACAATCAAGGCAATTACCGCAATGACTCCTCCTATTGTAAGGCTTCCAGTATCTCCCAAAAATATAGTGGCTGGATAGGTATTAAACCACAGAAATCCTATTAACGCTCCTGAGAATGCTGCGACAAAAATCACCACCTCACCTACATTGGGAATGTACATGATATTGAGGTAGTCCGAAAAAATCAAGTTTCCAGATACCCAAGCAAATATTCCCAATGCCAATACCATTATTGCAGAGGAACCCGCTGCTAGGCCATCGATTCCGTCGGTTAAATTTGCACCGTTAGATACAGCCACTATGATGAATACAACAATTGGAATGAAAATAATCCAAGTGTATTTTTTCAGATTAGGAGAAATCCAGCTCAATAAACTTGAATAGTCAAACGCATTATCTTTAAAGAGGGGAATAGAGGTAAGGGTAGATTTTTTTTCAGGGGTAAAAATATCATTAATACTAGTTGTTTTTACCAAATCTTGCTTTCTGATTTCCTCTTTTACGGTAACGCCCGGATGAAAATATAAAACCGATCCTACCACTACTCCTAAAAACAATTGCCCAGCAACTTTAAATTTTCCCTTAAGGCCGTCTTTATCTTTTTTAAATATCTTGATGTAATCATCAATTAAACCTATGGCTCCCATTGAAAGTGTGCTGATAATGAGAAGTTGGATGTAAACGTTATCCAATTGAGCCAGGAGAAAAACAGGTATTAATGTAGCCAAGATGACTATAATTCCCCCCATAGTGGGAGTTCCTGCTTTTTCATTTTGTCCATCTAATCCCAAATCTCTTACAGATTCTCCAATCTGCTTTGCTTTCAGAAATCGAATAATGATCCTACCGTAAATTAATGTAAATGCAGAAGAAAGGATGATAGCCACTGAAGCCCTGAAAGATAAAAATTGAAAAAGGGTCGCTCCAGGAAATTGAAACTTTTGTTCTAAAAATTCGAATAAATAATACATCATGGGTTATGGAATTTTAGAAAATATATCTTGGGCAATTTTATAATCTTCAAATGGGATCTTTTCGCCTTTTACCTCCTGGTATTTTTCGTGCCCTTTTCCAGCTATGAGAACAACATCTCCAGGTTGTGACAATTGATAAGCCGCTTTTATGGCCTCTTTTCGATCAGTTATACTAATTATTTTCTTAAAATACACCGGGTCAACTCCCTCACTCATTTGTTCGATAATACTTTCCGGATCTTCATAACGGGGGTTATCAGATGTAAAAAGGACTTTTGTACTAAATTCAGCCGTAATAGCTCCCATCATTGGCCTTTTTTCTTGATCTCTATTACCTCCACAACCCACCACCGTGATTAAATTTTCATTTTGTGTTCTAATTTTGTTGATGGTTGTCAATACATTTCTAAGTGCATCGGGCGTATGGGCATAGTCTACAACAACCATTATTTTGTTTGGTGATTCAAAAGTTTGGAACCTTCCAGGAACATTTTTCAGTTGGCTGATAGATTTTAAACTATCCCATTTGTCATGTCCGAGCAGTTGAGTGGTTGCGTATACTGCAAGAATATTGTAGGCGTTAAATTCACCAAACATTTGCGTCCAAATTTCGTTTTGATTAATTTTTAATAGCATACCTTTAAATTGGCTTTCCAATACCTGTGCCGAATAGTCAGCATAACGATGCAAGGCATAGGTATAGATTTTAGCTTTACAATTCTGCACCATCACTTTGGCATTTTTATCGTCAGAGTTTACTAGTGCAAAAGCAGTATTGGTAAGACTGTCAAAAAGCATTTTTTTGGAATCCCTATAGGCCTTAAAGGTGCTGTGATAATCCAAATGATCATGAGTAAGATTGGAAAAAATAGCGCCCTGAAATTGTAGCCCTGTTACTCTTTTTTGGTCAATCCCATGAGATGAAACTTCCATAAAACAGTGTTCAACCCCCTGTTCAACCATATCGCTGAGATGTCTATTTATTATAAGCGGATCTGGGGTAGTGTGAGTTGCCTTAAACTCAAGGTCACTGTATTGGATCGCTACCGTAGATATAAGTCCTGCATTTAGTTTTTTGTATTTAAAGAGATCGAATAATAATTTGGCAATAGATGTTTTTCCATTGGTACCGGTAATTCCGATAAGCTGTAATTGGGAGGAGGGATTGTCATAAAAATTGGCAGCTAGCCAGGCCAACGCCTCTCTGGCATCGTCAACCTTAATATATACAACCCCTTCTGCTAAAGTTTTGGGAAGGACCTCACAGATTATTGATTGGGCCCCAGCGGCTATCGATTGATCAATGAAATCATGTCCATCTTCTTTGGTACCCTTAATAGCAACATACATGTTACCGTGTTTAATATTCCTTGAGTCAATAGAAATAAGATTGACATCTAAATCTGTTGAACCTGAAATTCCATCGATAGCCACTTTGTATAATATTTCTTTTAACTTTCTCAAGACAGATTTTTTAAAATAACTTTGTTGAAAAAAACATACCTTAAAGCGAATACTAATTTTTTATAATTAACCTTTTCAGATATTACACCTTGAAATGAGGCAAGTGATAAATTTCCATTTTTTGTTTTTATTATTTTCCCATTACCCAAAACAGAAGTTGTTCCGGTTGGCAGATTTTTATCTAACAATTTTACTATACCTCTTAAATCAAATGATATGATCTTTATATCGCATTTAGATAATTCATAGGGGTCACAAAACTCAAAAAAAACAATATTTTTTTCAAGGCCCATATAAATTTTAAAATCCCGATTTGATAATGATTTGATTGTTTCAGATCTTTCTTGAGAATGAGAGATATTGATCAAAAAAAGTAGTAGGATTACTAAAATTCTTTTCATAGCTCTAAGGTGATTTTTTCATTGATTTTAAAACTTGCTCCTGCCCTGGGAGACTGTTTTCTGACTTTGCCTTTACCTTTGATCTCAACTTTCAGCCCCATAGGCTCTAAAATTGATAAAGCTTCCATTAGAGTCATTCCTTTTAAATCGGGAATGATTCCCTTTGTTGTTGTAATATTATTTTTAGTTGAGGACAATTGATTGACTTGATCTAATTGAATATGAATTGTTTTGGGCAAGTCATTGTGAATTTTATTAGCTATTTTCTTAAATACAGGTGCCGCCACAGTGGAGCCATAGTAACCCAATTTTTTATCAGGTTTATGGATGACTACTATACATGAATATTTGGGCTCCTCAGCCGGAAAATACCCTACGAAAGTAGCCACATATTGCACCTCTGAATCTTTCTTATTGTAATCTACTTGACAGGTCCCTGTTTTACCAGCAAGACTAAGGTCTTTGTCTTTAATGTTGTGGGCAGTTCCCCATTTTTTATCCACTACATTGAACATCATTTTTTTTACTTTATCAACAGTAGACTTAGAACAGATAGAGGGATTCAATATGATCTTACCAAAAGTTTGATCTGGGCTTTGGCCAAAAGATTCAATTTTTTCAATAAATCTTGGCTTTACCATCTCTCCATTATTGGCAATGGCATTATAAAAAGTAAGAGTTTGGAGAGGGGTAAGTGAGACACCATAGCCATATGCCATCCAAGGTAAATCCAGTTGGTCCCACTCCTTTTTATCATCGGGATGAGGAATTTTAGGCTTTCCTTCCCCATGAATAGGTAAACCTAAAGACTTATTGATTCCCATATTATACAATCGATTGACAAACTTTTTGGGGTTTTTACCATAATTGTCATGGATGATTTTGACCATACCGGTATTGGAGGACACCTCAAAAACCTTTGCAGCAGTTATGTTTCCATACCCTCCTTTTTTGGAATCTCGAACTTTGTACTTTCTAAAAAAGGTAAGTTCACCGGTGCCTGTAGAAATTATTGTATTTTCATCTACCACTTTATCCTCCAGGGCAGCAACCATGGCCATAAGCTTAAAGGTAGAGCCTGGCTCATGAGCCTCGCCTACCGCATAATTGAGTTTTTCAAAGTAGGTGTCTACTTTCGTTTTACCCAAATTGGCAATTGCTTTTATCTTCCCAGTTTGAGTTTCCATTACAACTACAGTACCATGGTCTGCTTTGAACTTTTCCAGTTGCTCCAAAAGGGCACTGTGAGCGATGTCTTGAATGTTGATATTCATCGTAGTATGTACATTGTATCCCTCTGTAGGTTCTTTTTCATTGACATCATTGATCGGTTTCCATTGTCCCCCGGCTATTTTTTGCTTAAGCCTTTGACCGGCTTCCCCTTCAAGATATTGACTGAAAGCACCCTCCAATCCAACGCGTTTAAAACTACCTTTTTGTTCCGCTATGATCCTACCAACAGTCCTCTCAGCCATTTTACCTAATGGGTGTTCTCTCATCATTTTATGTTCAATGATCAAGCCACCCGAATATGAGGGACGTTTAAAAAGAGGTAATTGTTTGATTTCTTTTTGCTTTGAATATGTTAAACCCCTTGCAATTAGTAAATACCTATTTTGATCCCTTACGGCTTTGTCGAGTTTTCTAGAAATAGAATTTTTTTGAATATTTAATATCTCAGATAAACCATCAACCAAACCCTTTTTATGCTTTAGATACATTGCTTTGGAAGGAACAGCCGCATCCCACCTTACTTCGTAACGTGCCATTGATGTAGCCAAAATACTTCCGTCATCAGAAAAAATATTCCCCCTACTGGGCTGGAGAATATCTTTCTTAAGGTTTCTTTTTAGTGCTATTTCTCGATATTTATCGCCTTCAGCAAACTGAATGTGAAACAGCTTGGCGATTAGTAAAAAAGAAAACAGCATCAAGCCAAAAGCAACCAAATAACTTCGATTCATTATATTTTTCTTTTTACTTTCCATTGTTAATTTTGTTTTACAATGATTTTAATGGGTGGGGATTTTGCAGGGCCAACGCCTAAAGGACCCAACTCTTTAATGATTTTAGTTTCCATTTTTAAATTCATTAAGACAGTCCGTTGTTCGACAAATTGGCTTTTTAACATTTTCAAATCATCGCTCAATTGGGCGATGTGAAAAATTTTTCTATCAGCAGCGTGACCACTCGCAATCATGATAAGAGATAGGACTGATAAAAAAAGAATCACGCGCCAATTCTTAAAGTCATTATCATTGACCAAAAAATCCATTTTCAAGATTGATAACAATTTTTTCATATTCTCTCTGCAATTCTAAGTTTACCACTTCTGGACCTATTGTTATCCATAATTTCTTTTTTAGAAGGAATCTGTAAATTCCCCACCTTTTTAAATGGAAGGTTTCTGTTGCCATAGAGATCTGATTCTGCTTTACCTGCAAAATTGCCCTCTCTGATAAACACTTTAACCAATCGATCTTCCAAAGAATGATATGAGATACATGCTAATCTTCCTCCAATACTCAATACTTCAATAGATTGCTCCAAAAAGGATTTGATAACATCTAACTCTTCATTGACCTCAATTCTGACAGCTTGAAATACTTGTGCAATAAGTTTATTAAAAATATGCTTGGGTAACTTTGGAGTCAATAAATTGACCAATCCATCCGTGGTTTCTATGGGGGTTTTTGATCTTTCTTTGACAATATGATCAGCCAATTTTTTTGCATTACGTAACTCACCATAATTCTTGAAAATTTGATAGAGCTCCTCTGGACTGTATTCATTAATTACCTCACGGGCAGTTAATCTACTTTCAGTGTTCATCCTCATGTCCAATGGTCCTTTCAATCTACTGGAAAAACCTCTTGATCCTTTTTCAAATTGGTAAGAAGAGACTCCAAAATCAGCCAGGATACCATCTACATTAGTGATGCCATAAAATTTCAAATGCCTTTTGATTTGGGAAAAGTTTCCATCAATCAAATTGAATCTATCGTCTGAGATGAAATTTTCTTGAGCCGCTTTATCCTGATCGAATGCAAATAGTTTTCCTCTGCTGGAGAGATTTTGAAGGATAGCTCTAGAATGACCACCCCCACCAAATGTAACATCGACATAAACCCCATCGGGATCGATTTTCAATCCCTGAATAGCCTCTTCGAGCATGACAGGTTTATGATAAATTATCTTCATTTTGATCTCCCATTACTTCCTCTGCTAAAGCAGCAAAATCTGTGGTTGCCTCGTCTATGGCTTTTTCATATAAACCTTTATCCCAGATCTCCAAGATGTTCACTACAGACGAAACAACTACTTCCTTGGAAATTTTGGCGTGGTTTGTTAAATCTTTCGGAATCAACAACCTTCCAGTTGTATCTATCTCCAACAATTTAACCCCAGCAGTAAATCGCCTGATAAAGTCATTATTTTTCTTATTAAAGCGATTGAGCTTATTTACTTTTTCCATCAATCCTTGCCATTGATCCAAGGGATACAGTTCTAAACAGGTGTTGAAAACTGCTCTTTTTATAACAAAACTTTTATTGAGATGATTTGAAAGTTGTTTTTTCAAAGCAGCTGGGAGCATTATACGCCCCTTTGTGTCGGCCTTACATTCATATGAACCGATAAAATGCTGCATAATGTTTTAAGTTCAATTAATTTCAAATATAAAGTAATTTTACCACTTTTTACCACTTTCTACCACATTGTTAATAAATTTT
>CAJWAY010000008.1 GCA_913020685.1 uncultured Flavobacteriaceae bacterium | reverse complement strand
GCCAAGAAAACCACTGCGGCCAAGAAAACCACTGTAGCTAAGAAAACCACTGTAGCTAAGAAAACTACTGCAGCTAAGAAAACCACTGCAGCCAAGAAACCCCCCATTGCAAAAAAGCCTGCTACAATCAAAAAAGTTAAAGAAGAAAAGATTGAGAGTGATGATGGAATTGTTTCCGAAGAGGCTGTTGTTGCTTCTCCAAAAGGAGAAGTGCTCTCTGCCAAATCAAATGCTTCTGTGGCTGACCAGAAAGATGAGTTCCTAGATAATTTTAATTGGCACAACTATCAAGAGGGTATTGATGTAATTGAAGATAAGCAGTTGAAAGAGTTTGAGGCCTTAGTGGCTGAAAATTTTGTTGACACCGCTGATGAGGATGTATTGGATGGGACAATAGTTCACCTGACCGATAGAGAGGCTATTATTGATATTAACGCTAAATCCGAGGGTGTAATTTCTCTTAACGAATTTAGATATAACCCCAATCTGAAAGTTGGAGACAAAGTTGAGGTAATTGTAGATACCCGTGAAGATAAAACAGGTCAACTTATTTTATCTCACAGAAAAGCACGTGTAATCAAGGCTTGGGATCGTGTAAACAGTGCCCATGACAATGGAGAAGTTGTTAATGGTTTTGTGAAATGTCGGACAAAAGGCGGAATGATTGTTGATGTATTTGGAATTGAAGCTTTTTTGCCTGGTTCTCAAATTGATGTAAAGCCAATTAGAGATTACGATCAATATGTAGACAAAACCATGGAATTCAAAGTAGTTAAAATCAATCATGAGTTCAAAAATGTTGTCGTATCTCATAAAGCATTAATTGAGGCTGATTTAGAGGAACAAAAAAAGGAGATTATTGGTCAGCTTGAGAAAGGACAGGTATTGGAGGGCACAGTGAAAAATATTACTTCATACGGGGTTTTCGTGGACCTTGGAGGTGTTGATGGATTGGTTCACATTACGGATTTGTCTTGGAGTCGAATTAACCATCCAAACGAAATATTGGAATTAGATCAAAAACTCAATGTTGTAATTCTGGACTTTGATGATGATAAGTCGAGAATTCAATTGGGTTTAAAGCAACTGAGCGCACATCCTTGGGATCGACTGAGCGAGGAGCTTAATGAAGGAGATCAAGTGAAAGGAAAAGTAGTTGTAATTGCCGACTATGGTGCCTTTATTGAAATAGAAGAAGGAGTAGAAGGGTTGGTTCATGTTTCTGAAATGTCTTGGTCAACTCACTTGAGGTCTGCTCAAGATTTTGTTAATGTTGGTGACGAAGTAGATGCTATTTTACTTAGTTTAGATCGCGAGACCCGAAAAATGTCTTTGGGCATCAAACAACTTTCTCCCGATCCATGGACTGATATAACTACTAAATATCCAGTAAATTCAAAACACAAAGGAATTGTACGAAATTTTACAAATTTTGGTGTATTTATTGAATTGGAAGAAGGAGTAGATGGATTGGTTTATATCTCTGACTTGTCTTGGACAAAGAAAGTGAAGCACCCCTCAGAATTATTAACCTTAGGCGATGAGATCGAAGTTATGGTATTAGAACTTGACGTTGAAGGTAGAAAATTAAGCCTTGGTCACAAGCAAACTAAAGATAATCCTTGGGATAAATACGCTAATGAGTTCGCTTTGGATTCTATTCACAAAACTGCTATAACCGAAATTGTTGACAAAGGAGCAACCATTAAATTTAACGATGATGTAATTGCATTTGTACCACAAAGACACATGGAAAAAGAAGATGGTTCTAAACTAACAAGGGGCGAGGAAGCCGAGTTTAAGATTATTGAATTCAACAAAGAGTTCAAGCGTGTTGTAGCCTCTCATACCAACATATTTAAAGAGCAAGAAAAGCAAAATTTTAATAGGGCTGTAAAGAAAGTCAAAGAAAACAATTCTGAAAAAACCACTTTGGGAGATTTGGATGCTTTAGTCGATTTAAAGGAGAAAATGGAAGACAAAAGCTAATATATTTTACTTTTTAATTATTAGAACCCTTCTTTTAGAAGGGTTTTTTAATTCAATGGATTCATTAAAAAATGATATTTTTGTGCTATCAAAAGTTCCTAATGTCTCTCAGAGTACTCCTGTCTCACAAAAAAATAGAGATTATTCTCAAACGACTGGTCAGCCAGTTGATTGAAAAATTCAATGATTTTGATAAAGTAGTTTTAGTTGGTTTACAGCCCAGGGGCATTCACTTGCTCCACCGTTTGGTTGAACTTTTGGAAAATAATTACGGACTTAAAAAAGTCATATATGGTAAGCTAGACATTACTTTTTTTAGAGACGATTTTAGACGATTTGATAAAACCCTATCGCCATCGTCATCAGAAATGGAGGTGGCTATAGAGGGGAAATCTGTTGTTATCATTGACGATGTTCTCTATACGGGAAGAAGTATTAGAGCTGCATTGACTGCATTAGATAATTATGGCCGCCCCAAAGATATTCAGTTATTGGTATTGATTGACCGAAGATTTAGTCGAGATCTGCCAATTCAACCAGACTATACAGGGGTACAAGTCGACGCTTTGGAAGGAGACAAGGTTAGGGTTCAATGGAAAGAACAATCAAAAGAAGATACCGTTTTCATAGAAAAAAAATAAAATATGGAACAGCTAAGTGTCAATCATTTATTAGGCATCAAGTACCTCAAAAAAGAGGATATTCAGTTGATTTTCAAAACCGCTGACCATTTTAAAGAAGTTATTAACCGACCCATAAAAAAAGTACCTAGTTTGAGAGATATAACAATTGCCAATTTGTTTTTCGAAAACAGTACCCGTACTAAGCTTTCCTTTGAGTTGGCAGAAAAAAGATTGAGTGCGGATGTAATCAACTTCTCTGCCTCCCAATCCTCTGTCACAAAAGGAGAAACTTTAATAGACACAGTCAATAATATTTTGGCAATGAAAGTTGATTTAATAGTCATGCGACACCCTAATCCAGGAGCAGCTTTGTTTCTCTCCAATAATGTTGATGCTTGTATTATCAATGCCGGTGACGGTACCCACGAACACCCTTCTCAAGCTCTTTTAGATGCATACTCTCTCAAAGAAAAATTGGGTGAGTTAAAAGGGAAAAAAATTGCTATTGTGGGAGATATTCTCCACTCAAGAGTAGCTTTATCGAATATTTATGCCTTAAAAATTTTGGGTGCTGAGTTACAGGTATGTGGTCCTAAATCATTGATTCCAAAGCATATTGAAGAACTTGGAGTTAAAATGAGCACTGACTTAATGCAAACTCTTAAATGGTGCGATGCTGTAAATATGCTTAGGATCCAGAATGAAAGAATGAATCTAAAATATTTTCCATCTACTAGGGAATATGCTCAACTATATGGTATAGACGCTAAAAAAATAACTAAGCTCAAAAAGGAAATTTTATTGTTACACCCAGGACCGATTAATAGGGGTGTGGAAATAACTTCTGATGTGGCAGATTCCAAAAATGCTATCATCTTGGACCAAGTTGAGAATGGAGTTGCCATAAGAATGGCGATAATCTACTTACTGGTCGCCAAACTCAACATTTCATCTACATGACTTTAAATAATAAAGACTCACACCTATACCTAAAATTTGAAAAAACTAACCGAATATTAGATGTTGATCTTTTACCCCTCAAATTTACTTCAGATTTAATTCTTGATTTATCACCTTTAGAAACCATGGACAAAGCTCATCTTTCCACACTTACCCAAATCAACCAGGATATTATTAATGCCGGATTTTGTTTGGTTATCGTATTAAAAGAGTCACTACCAATTATAAATACAGAGTCGTTAAACATTGTCCCAACCCTTATAGAGGCAGAGGATTACTTAAAGATGGAACAAATTCAAAGAGACCTGGGGACTTCGCTATGAGACTTAATATTTTAGGATGTCATTCTGCAACACCCACAGAAAATACCCACACTACTTCCCAAGTTCTGGAGATCAAAGACCATCTTTTTTTAATTGATTGTGGTGAAGGTACCCAGAATCAACTTCGGCACAAGAAAATTAAGTTTTCAAGAATCAAACATATATTTATATCCCACCTGCACGGAGATCACTTTTATGGCCTAGTTGGTTTGATCAGTACTTTCAGACTGCTGGGGAGGACAGCTGATCTAAATATCTACGGACCTAAAGGAATAAAAGATGTAATCACACTCCAGCTAAAACTAGCCAACTCTTGGACCAATTACAATCTATTTTTTCATGAATTGGAAAATAAAAATTCAGAACTAATTTTCGATGATGAACTAATTACTGTTCATACTATACCTCTAGATCATCGTATTTATACAAATGGGTTTTTGTTTAAGGAAAAGCTCGGTTTGAGGAGATTGGATAAAGATAAATTAAGAAACTACAATATCCCTCATTATGATTTTCATAATCTCAAACTTGGACGGGATTTATTATTGGAAGATGGTACTGAACTTAAAAATGAAATGGTCTCACATGATCCAATCCCAATCAAAAGTTATGCATTCTGCAGTGACACTGCCTATAATGAATCTTTAGTTCAATTTATTAAGGGCGTAGATTTACTTTATCATGAAGCCACCTTCCTAGACTCACATGAAAATTTGGCTCAAAAAACCAAACACAGCACAGCAGCACAAGCAGCAAAAATTGCCAAATTATCAGATGTAAAACGCCTTGTTTTAGGTCATTTCTCGTCCCGTTACAGAGATAAAAATAGATTTTTGGAGGAAGCAACTCCCTTTTTCAATGATGTTGAATTGGCTGCAGATGGTAAAATATTTGATATTTAGTCTGAGGGATTAATAGTAAATTTGTTCTATGAGTAACAGAGATATGAAAACTAAGCTGTCTGATTTACGAAAATCATACGAAAAGGGAACCTTGGATTTCCATCATGTCTCGAAGAATCCCTTACAACTTTTCCAAAAATGGTTTTTTGAGGCCGAAGAGAGTGATGCTATTGATGAGGCTAATGCTATGAGTCTTACAACTCTTGGTGATGATGGTTTTCCACGTGCAAGGGTTGTATTACTAAAAGATTTTTCTGAAGAAGGGTTTGTTTTTTTTACTAACTATAATAGTAAAAAAGGCAAATCTATGTTGAAACATTCGAAAGTTGGATTATCATTTTATTGGCCTAGCTTAGAGCGGCAAATCATAATTAAAGGAGAAGCTGAAAAATTGTCAGCAGAAAAATCTAACCAATATTTTGATTCACGTCCAAGGGGAAGCCAATTAGGAGCTCATGTTTCCCCTCAAAGTGAAGTCATACCTGATCGAAAATTTTTGGAAGATTTGCAATCTTCTTTTGAGAAAAGGTTTAAAAATATTAAAATCCCTCGTCCTGATCATTGGGGTGGAATATTAGTACGACCCTTCGAAATTGAGTTTTGGCAAGGTAGACCCAACCGCCTGCATGACAGAATTTGTTGTTATTTTGACGGTATAGATTGGAAATCAAAACGTTTAGCTCCCTAATTTATGAAAGAACTTGTCATTTTAAGGCACGCTAAATCCAATAGAACTTATATGGTAAATGACATTAACAGACCCCTATCCCAGTCAGGAATTGAAAGAATCCAAAGAAAATCCAATCAAAAGGGAGATTTTTTTATTAATGCGGAGGTCATTATCTCAAGTCCAGCGATCAGAGCCTTACACACTGCGATTATTGTGATTCGAGAATTGGAAATTTCAATGGAAAAATTGATTATTGATGAGCAACTTTATACTTTTTCTGGCTTTAGTATAATAGACTATGTTTATGCTTTGGATGAACGATGGAGCAAGGTGGTTTTGGTTGGACACAATCCTGCGTTTACTGAAGTGATTAATCATTTTTCAGATGTAAGCATCAATCAACTTAGGACTTCCGGATTTGCAAAGATTTCTTTTAAAGAAGATCGATGGAGTAATTTATTTAAGGGAGAAGTAGTATTGGGTCAAAAAAAGAAATTTTAAAAGATATGAGTGCAACTCCCAAATATATAAATAGAGAAATCAGTTGGCTCGATTTTAATGCTAGAGTTTTACAAGAGTCCAATGATAAAAATGTACCATTGATAGAACGCCTTCGTTTTTTGGGAATTTTCTCAAATAATTTGGACGAATTTTTCCAGGTTCGATATGCCACTGTAAAGAGAATTGCACAATCCAGTAAAACTGGTAAAAGAGTATTTGCTGGGAGAAGTGCTGAGGCCTTACTTAAGGAAATCACCAAAAGAGTAATTGAGCTTCAGGATGAAAGTTTGAAAATTCTAAATGGTATTTATAGTGAGTTGGAGCGTGAAAATATTTTTTTTATTGATCAAAATGAGGTAAAATCAGAACATGAAGACTTCTTAAAGAATTATTTCATACAAAATGTAAACCCGGCTCTAGTAACAATCATTTTGTCCCAAAGCCGTGATCAAGATTTGTCTGCTAATAAGGCCTTTTTGATTGTAACCATGACCTTGGAGGAAGCATTAGAAGATAAAAATATTTATGCCCTGATCGAGATCCCCAAAGATGCTAAAAGATTTGTTGTATTACCAAAGAATAATGATGGAAAACAATACATAATGATGCTTGATGATTTGATTCGCTACCATTTTCATATGATATTCAGCTTTTTTAACTATAAAAATATTCAGGCGCACATGGTAAAAATTACCCGTGATGCCGAATTAGATCTAGAAGAAGATGTGTCCATTAGTTATGTTGAAAAAATAACCCTCAGTGTAAAAGATCGTATGATTAGCGATCCCGTTAGATTGGTTTATGACAAAGAAATTCCTTTGTCAACCTTGACATTTGTCATGGAAAAACTTAAGATTGCCACAACAGACAGTCTCATTCCTGGTGGAAAGTATCATCAGCGAAGGGACTACATGGGCTTTCCAAGCTTAGACCGTCGAGATTTGTTGTACACTTCTTTTCCTCCACTTCCAATACCAGGTCTCAGTTTGGAGGAAAATATATTGGATGCGATTGACAAAAAAGATTATTTGCTTTATGCTCCATATCAGGACTTTTCGTATGTAATCAAATTTCTGAGAGAAGCTGCATTAGATCCCAAGGTAAAGTCGATAAAAATAACCATCTACCGCTTATCCAAGGTTTCTCATATTGCCAGTGCACTTATCAATGCAGCAAAAAATGGAAAAAAAGTACTTGTTCAAATCGAACTACAGGCGCGATTTGATGAAGAAAATAATATCAATTTTGCGGAACAACTTGAGGCAGCTGGAGTTCAATTGATTTTTGGAATTCCTGGACTAAAAGTCCATTCCAAAATATGTGTTATAGAGAGGGAACAAGGCAATAAAAATAGACGCTACGGTTTCGTCAGCACCGGAAATTTCAATGAATCCACTGCCAAAATTTACACAGATTACACTTTATTTACTACCAATCAAAAAATACTTAAAGAGGTAAATAAAGTTTTTAATTTCCTTCAGGTGAGTTATAAAATAAAAAAATATAAACACCTGATTGTATCCCCTCACTATACTACTTCTGTAATTTCAAAATTAATTGACAATGAAATTCAAAATCACAACAAAGGACTCTCCTCAGGTATTTCACTCAAAATAAATAATATTACAAATTACCCTCTTGTTGATAAACTCTATCAGGCCAGTCAAGCTGGGGTCAAAATTAAAATGATTGTCAGGGGTATCTGTTGTTTGATACCTGGAATTAAAGGTTTGAGTGAAAATATCATTGTGATAAGTGTGGTGGATAAGTTTTTGGAACATCCTCGTGTACTGATTTTTGAGAATGCAGGAGAAAAAAAAATATACTTGTCTTCCGCCGATTTTATGACTCGTAATGTCGAAAATAGGGTTGAAGTTGCCTGTCCTGTTTATGATGACGAATTAAAACGACAAATCTTAGATACATTTGAACTTTCTTGGAAAGATAATATCAAGGCCAGAGTTGTGAATCAAAATCCACAAAACAAAATGCTAATACCTCAATCGGGTCAATCAACACAGCGCTCCCAATGGACTACATACGATTATTTTAAAAATAAACTGAAACCATAGAATTGAAGATTAAAAAATATGCTGCAATTGATATTGGGTCCAATGCGATGCGAGTATTGATTTCAAATGTTATTGAAACTAAAGAAGGGGTTAGCTTTCAGAAAAATGCTTTGGTCAGGGCACCCATACGTTTGGGGGAGGATTCTTTTACACTTGGTGAAATTTCCAAAAAAAGTCTCAAGCGGATGATCAATGCAATGAAAGCATTTAAACTGTTGATGAAAGTCCACGGAGTTTCTTATTATCAAGCATTCGCTACCTCTGCATTAAGAGAGGCGAACAACAGTAGAGATGTTGTTGAGCTGGTAAAAAAAAAATCAGGCATCAAAATTGAAATTATTGATGGAAGGAAAGAGGCAGAAATAATTTCAAACAGTAAAATATCTGACTTTTTAAATACTCAAAAAACTTTTCTTTTTGTTGATGTTGGTGGCGGTACTAGCGAATTCACATTTATTAATGAAGGAAAACGTGTTTGTTCAAAGTCTTTCAAAATTGGAACAGTAAGATTTATCAATAATTTAGTGGATGATAGGGTATGGCATGCTATAAGAAATTGGATCATCAAAAATGCTAGACCTTACCGTAAAATAACATTAATGGGTTCTGGCGGAAACATCAACAAACTATTTAAATTATCCAATATCAGGGAGGGAAAACCTTTATCCATAATCAAGCTCAATCAAATTTTTTTGGAGTTGGAGTCACTCAGTTATGAAGAGCGAATTGTAAAGTTTCAGCTTAACCCTGACCGTGCTGACGTAATTATCCCTGCGGCAAGAATTTTCTTAAAAGCTTTAGAGTGGAGTGGGGGGCAAAAAATCTATGTTCCCAGGTTTGGACTATCAGATGGTATGATAAAATACATGTATAATAATAAACCCAACAAAATCTAACCATGCATGGTCTTCTTTTTGCCCAATTGGACCATCAATTTAGCCTCAAATTCCAATAAAAGTTTCCATTTTTTTTTAACTTCTTTTTCATCTTGGCCGTATTTACGGGCCAATTTTAGAAATAAAGTATAGTGGTGTGCTTCGCTGATCATAAGTTTTTTGTAAAATTTTTGAAGATCCTTATCGTCAATTGATTCAGATAACAATCTAAAGCGCTCACAACTTCTAGCTTCTATCATCGCAGCATAGAGTAATTGATGTACCAATTGATCCATTCTGCTTCCACCTTTGGGAAAGAACTGCTGCAAATCCCTAACATATTGATCTTTACGCTCTTTTCCCAAGACCCAGCCTCTCTTAAGTATTTTTTGATGAACCATTTCGAAATGACTCAATTCTTCTTGAGCAAGAGCTATCATGGCTTCAACCAATTCGCTTTCTTCAGGATATCTGATCATGAGAGAAATTGCAGTACTTGCTGCTTTTTGTTCGCAAAAAGCGTGATCGGTCAATATTTCATGTATATTTTTTTCAACGATCTTTACCCAGCGGGGGTCTGTAGGAAGTTTGAGTCCAAGCATGTCTATATATTAAATATCTAAATCAAATTCATTTTTTAGTACCTCGATTTGAGGGTTTATTTTGATTAGATATTCGTATTTTTCTTTAACATCAAAAACATATTCTTCATCTTTAGTGGTTTCTAACTCTATTTCAAGAGTAATTTTGTAGTTGTTCAAAGCCGAACTAAGGTGGGTGAAAAGGGCTGGTAGCTCTTTTGTTAATTCAACCTTACCAAGTGAGCTGGTAGTTTTTAATAAGATTTTACTTTTCGATAAGATTTTTGGTTGACTCATTTCTAGTAAGGCTGCGATGTTATTTTCTCCCAGATTATTTTTTTCTTTGGTATAAGCTTTCCAAAGCGATGATAGTTTCTCTTGGGTGATTTTCTCCTCTGCATTATTAATGTTAATTTTCTTGGAAGATGATCTTCTTTCTGCATCTTTTTTTAACCTTATACTAGATAATGATAAACTAGAAACTCCACTAGTTATGGAAGGTTTTTTAATTTTGATTTTGGGTGGGGAAAAATCTTGTTTTTTTGTTGTTATTGAGGCTATAGTCTTCGCTTGATTTTCTTTTTTATGTATAGATTTAATAGCAGGGCCTTTAGCCATCTCCTTTTTTTGGAGTGACACTTTTGGGTTAGACCTTTTGAAATGGCTTACCGGGATGATAAATTGGTTTACTTTTCCCCGAAATGGAGAGAAGCTATTTGCATGAGACATAATTCAATCAACAATCTTTTGTTTTTTGCATTTCTATAATCGAGTTCACATTTACTGGCCAAATCAATTGCATTCAAAAGCAAGGGTAGTGTAGCCTTGGCTGTTTGTTCCTTATACTTTTCCTCCGTACTAGCACTTACCTCGAGTAAATGAAGGGTTTTATTTTCTTTACTGACCATCAAATTCCTGAAATGGTTTCCCAGTCCAATAATGAATTGTAATTCATCAAATCCTTTTTGGAGCAATTCATCAAAGGCCAATAAAAGTGAGGGGATATTGTGGTTTAAAACCAATTCTGTAATTAAAAAAAAGGTATCGTGATCCAATACACTAAGATTTTCAGATACTGATTTTACAGTGAGGCTACGGTCGGTAAAACTTACCATGCGGTCATAAATAGTTAGTGCATCTCTTAGTGCACCATCTGCTTTTTGGGCGATCAAATCCAAGGCCTCTTCTTCAAATTCTATTTTTTGGTCTTTGGCTATTGTTTGTAGGTGTGCTTTGCAATCCTTGACACTAATTCTTTTAAAATCATAAGTTTGACATCGAGATAGTATTGTTGGGATGATTTTTTGTTTTTCTGTAGTGGCCAGGATAAAAATAACATGTTTTGGGGGTTCTTCTAGTGTTTTTAGGAAAGCATTAAAAGCCCCAATAGATAGCATATGTACTTCATCAATTATATAAATTTTATGGGTACCTACTTGTGGAGGGATTCTTACTTGCTCATTTAAGCTCCTAATATCGTCTACAGAATTATTTGAAGCGGCATCAAGCTCAAAAATATTAAAAGCAAAATCCTCGTTTGAATATTTCTTGTCTTTACTGTTTATTTTTTTGGCCAGAATTCGAGCACAGGAGGTCTTGCCCACCCCTCGAGGTCCACAAAATAGTAGGGCTTGAGCCACTTGATTCTTTTCTATGGCGATTTCCAATGTCTGCGTAATGTTCTTTTGGCCTACAACATCCTTAAAAGTTTGAGGGCGATATTTTAGTGCTGAGACAATGTAAGTTTCCATATTGAGTTGTCTGTAAACAAAGATAAAAATTGATAAATGTCCATGTAAAGGTGATTAGATAATTTCATCCTAAATTATCAACAAAAGACTAACTTTGCAATCGGCAGGCTGTCTTATTGCTCTTGTATTCAAGAGAGGAAAGTCCGGACACCACAGAGCAGTATAGCGGGTAACGCCCGTCGTTCGTCAAGCGAATAGGACTAGTGCAACAGAAAGAAAGTACAGTTAGGCTGTAGTGAAATCAGGTAAACTCTATATGGTGCAACGCCAAGTAAGATTGCGTTTGAGGGCGGCTCGTCTGATGCAGTTGGGTAGGCGGCTAGAATGTAGCAGTAATGCTTCATCCAGATAAATAATAAGACTCGACAGAATCCGGCTTACAGGCCTGCCTTTTTTATTATTCAAAAAAGCTGAATACGTTGTTGCCGTATCTTCTAGATTGGCTAAAACAATAGTGTTGTTCAAGGTCTATTTGATCACTGTGTTCTATTATCAATATTCCTCGTCGTTTTAAAATATGTTCATCAAAAACAGTATCAATAACCTCTATGTATTGTGGGAATCCCAAATTATATGGAGGGTCTGCAAAAATTATATCGAATTGGCTTTTAACTGAATATAAATACTTGTTTGTATCCATTTGAGTCACATGAATTTTAAATTTTAGGGACTCAGATGTCTTACGGATAAAATCAACACAATTTTTGTTATGGTCTACGGCGGTGATATTACTCACTCCACGTGAACCAAACTCATAACTGATACTTCCTGTACCAGAAAAAAGATCTAAAACAGAAGTATTTTTCAAATCATATTTATGCTGGAGGATATTGAATAATCCTTCTTTTGACCTATCTGTAGTGGGTCGAACTGGTAGTTTTTTTGGTGCTACGAGTCTTCTGCCTTTGTGAGTACCTGAAATGATTCTCATCAATCAAAAAGATTAATGAAATAAGGTGCAGGGTGTTCCTGTTCGTCAAACATCTCATAGTTAGATTGATCTGCAAAAATTATTTTTTGATGATATGGAGCCAAAGCTTCATAAAATTTTTTATATCGGGCGTACTTACCAAAAAATACGATACTAAATGTTTCTGGAGATAAAGACAATTCCTCGGCAACAGCAAACACAAAATAAAGAAAAACGTCCTCATTTTTACAGGGGTAGGTATTGAAAAGTAATAGTTTTCGGCCTTTAAATAACAAAAGATCAAATTGTTCGTCTTGCAAGTGAAGGTTCATTGCTATTGAATCACCCTCATTTGTTTTAGGGACGCTAAGATCGTAAAGTATTTGTGAGTAATGGGTGAAGCTAATGTCTTTAAAATAATGCTGTAAGGTTGTTTCTCTCTCCTTGTCAAAGGGATACAGGATTTTGACCTTATCGTCTTGTGTTTTTTTTTCAGCAATACTCCAGCTCTTATCAAAAGATATATTATGGTTGAGGTAAATTCTCTTTTGGGCAGGGTTATATAGTGATTTAGGTACAAAAGTTGCTCTATGATCAAAGTGAACCGCTTTGATTTTTTTACTTTCGAGAAAAGAATGAGATTTCAGTATAGCTTGAAAGTTTTTTCCCTGGTCTATACTGATTTTTTCAAATTTAAAAAATGGTCGGGCATTGGATGTACAAAAAGAAAATCCATTCTTGAAAATTTGGATGGAAAGTTCTTTATCTTGTATAGGAGTTTTATTGAACTGCATCGAATATAGTGGGCCAGTTTCCGTTGGTACTTACTTCGGTGAGGGAGCCCAATATTATCGAGGGACCGTTGACTCCATCAACAGAAACGGTCTCATTTTCTATTTTTATCAAATCTTTATCCTGATCGAAGAGAATCAAGTCCTTGGCAATTTTTACTTCAAAAACTGGTGCTTTATATCCATTCTTGTCAATGATATCAGCATTGATATCGAATTTTGCCTCGACTCCTTCAACAGGAACATCGGCAAAGTTTTTGTAGGCTATAGAATTTTTGAATAAAGAATCTTTTACAGGAACAAAGCCCAAGGTGTCAATTACAACAACCTCACGGAGCATATCAATCCTATACGTACGGTCATATTCCATGTACGACGAATCTCTTTTTTCAATTAAGGTGAAAATTCCAGTATCAATAAATTTCACCAAGCTATCAAAATTGTCACTAAAGACTCCTTTTACGTCTTTATGGGCAATTTGAGCTTTACGAATCAATTTTAATTTATTGATGACTAAAGCATAACGCTCATTTTTCTTTTTATTAAAGTTAATTGGCCCATTGATTGAATCATAGATTTTGTAACTGAAAAATATGGCAAGTATCCACAGGGCAGCTTGAACGCCTAATCTCATGGCTTATTATTTTTGATTCAAACAAAACTACAATTTTTTTTTAATCGTAAAAGTTTTATAAATAATTTATCTTGTAGTAAAATATCTCATATGTCAAACCAGTCTTTTCAGAGCATTCTAATAGAAAAGTTCAGGTTTCAACCAACGGCTTCTCAAGCGATTGGTTTTGAAATAATCTCACACTTTATATCCAATGGTTCGAAGGGTTCTCTTTTATTAATCAAGGGATTCGCAGGAACTGGAAAAACTACAATGATTGGTCATTTGGTTCGGCAATTGTCTCATATTAAAAAGAAATCCGTTTTATTGGCTCCGACGGGACGGTCAGCTAAAGTATTATCTATATATGCTGGAAAGAGTGCCTTAACCATCCATAAGAAAATATATTTTCCCAAAGTCGATATGGGGGGGGGCGGGATTAAGTTTTCTTTAAAAGAAAACAAACATGTTCATACGGTTTTTATAGTTGATGAGTCCTCTATGATTGGAGATGATCGACAGCAAAGTAAACTCTTTGAAAATGGATCTTTACTCCATGACCTGGTTCACTATGTCTCGAATGGTAAAAATTGCAAGTTGATTTTTGTTGGGGATACCGCTCAACTTCCTCCAGTCAATTTAGGGCATAGCCCTGCGCTTGATGCAGACGAGTTAAATACTCAGTTTAATACATATGTTTACAGTATTACACTCGAAGATGTGGTTCGTCAAAAAGCTGAATCTGGTATATTATTCAACGCTACAAGAATCCGGAAGTTGATTGTGGAAGATCAATTCGAAGGATTCAAATTTCAATTGGACAGATTTAATGATATACAACGCATCATTGAAGGCAACGAGTTTTTGGAATTGCTCAACAATGCTCTGGAAGAGGATGGTATTGACCAAACGGTCTTGATTGTTCGTTCGAACAAAAGGGCTAATTTATACAATAGAAGTATAAGAGAACGTATCCTTTTTCTGGAATCTCAGCTTTCTGTAGGTGACCAACTGATGGTGGTAAAAAATAACTATTTCTGGCTGGGTACCGATTCTCAACCCGGATTTATTGCCAATGGTGATGTAATTCGCATTAACCGTATCAATAAATATGTTGATCGTTATGACATGAAATTTGCCGAAGTGAGTGTACAAATGGTCGATTATCCTGATGAATCTGAATTCGATACCGTTCTTTTGCTGGAAACATTGACCAGTGAGACCGCCAATTTGAGCTTCGAAAAGTCTCAATCACTGTTCCAAAAGATGACATTGGATTACGCCCATGAAAAGTCTAAATATAAGCGTTTTCTCAAGGTCAAAACCGATCCGTATTTTAACGCCTTGCAGGTTAAATATTCCTATGCAATTACTTGTCATAAGTCACAAGGGGGGCAATGGAAAAATGTTTTTTTGGAACAACCTTATCTCTCTGATGGGCACAATAGTGACTATTTTAGATGGTTGTATACCGCAATGACCCGTGCAAAAGAAAAATTGTTTTTGATCGGTTTCGGTAAGGAGTATTTTTAAATTTTTCTTTTTTACAGTAAAAACCTTCAAATCTCATCCCAATTATTAAAATTTGTTCTTTCTTTTGTAATAATGAAAATAGTTTCGATTATACCTGCGCGTTATGATTCTTCGCGCTTTCCTGGTAAGCTAATGCAGCAGCTGGGTGAAAAAACCGTTATTTTAAGAACTTATCAAAATGTTATGGCTACTGGTCTTTTTGACGATGTTGTGGTTGCTACGGATAGTGATTTAATTTTTAAGGAAATTTTTGAAAACGGAGGGCGTGCCGTTATGACTAGTAAAGATCATGAATGTGGCAGCGACCGCATTGCTGAAGCTATTTCGGGAATGGATGCCGATGTGGTCATAAATGTTCAGGGTGACGAGCCTTTTGTAGATCGTGATAGCCTAAAAAAGCTTATAAAAGTATTTGAGGAAGATTCCCAAAAAGAAATCGCATTGGCTTCTTTGATGACACCTTTGCTCGAACAGGAGGAGGTTACAAACCCTAGTGTGGTTAAAGTAATTGTGGATTTAAAGCACTTTGCGCTATATTTTTCCCGTTCTCCAATTCCATTTGATCGGGATAATAAAAATGCCCCCACCCACTATAAACATGTTGGGGTTTATGCTTTTAGAAAGCAAGCTTTGATTGAATTTAGTAGCCAGGAGATCACTCCTTTGGAATCAGCCGAAAAAATCGAGTGCATACGCTTTCTCGAGCATGGAAAAAAAATCAAAATGGTCCTCACCCAAAATTTAAATTTTGAAATCGATACTCCTCGAGACCTCGATCGCGCGAAAACTTATTTAGATCAATTGAATTCAAAATGATATCGTGGTTGGCTAAGATTGTGTTTTTTCATCTTATGGGGTGGAAGATAGAGGGAGAATTTCCCTTTTTGAAAAAGTTTATTATAGCCGTCTACCCACATACCCGGAATATGGACTTTGTCATAGGAGTTTTGACACGTTCGGTGCTGAATGAAAAAATAAGCTATGTAGGAAAACAAGAATTGTTTAATCCTTTATCGGGTTGGTTTTTTCGTGCCTTGGGAGGCACTCCTGTCAATCGAAATTCTAATGAAAATAAAGTGTCAGCCATAGCGAAAATTTTTAAGGAGAGGGATGCATTTCGAATGGCAATCGCTCCTGAGGGAACTCGAAAAAAAGTGGATCACTGGAAAACAGGCTTTTACTATATTGCATTAGAAGCTGATGTACCTATATTATTAGTTCATTTTAACTATCCCTACAAAAAAATATCTTTTTTAAAAATGTTTTATCCAACAGGAGATATAGAGAAGGACATAAATGAAATGAAAGCTTATTTTAAAAGAGCCGTCTAGGATTGATCGGGATTTATTCTTACTCTGTATTTCCTTTTATTTAATTGCAAACCACAATCAGTTCTGAGTCCTTATCTTTTTGATGGGTTCTTTGTTTATAATAGATTATTAAATCTTTGATTCGAATATCTACTCTTGTATGTTCATGTCGTGGTAAACGTTTTGTACATCCCCGTCTTCCTCGATTTTTTCGATCAGTTCGAGTACTTCTTCTTGCTGGTCTACTGGTAGTTGTTTACTGGTCTTTGGAATGCGATCAAACCCAGAGGAGAGTATTTTTATGGATCGACTTTCAAATTCTTTTTGAATGGCCCCAAAGTTTTCAAAGGGGGCGAAGAGCAATATCCCATCCTCATCTTCAAAGACTTCTTCCACTCCAAAGTCGATGAATTCCAATTCAAATTCTTCAATATTGACACCTTCAGCTGGTATTCTAAAATTGCAACTTCGGTCAAACATAAACTCCACTGAGCCTGAGGTGCCTAAGTTGCCATTACATTTATTAAAATAACTCCTGACGTTGGCTACTGTTCGGTTATTGTTATCGGTTGCAGTTTCTACTAATATAGCGATCCCATGTGGAGCATAGCCTTCGAACAGTACTTCTTTGTAGTTTTTGGTGCTTTTATCCGATGCTTTTTTGATGGCTCGTTCGACATTGTCCTTGGGCATGTTAGCGGCCTTGGCATTTTGTATGACAGCTCGAAGACGAGAATTGTTATCAGGATCCGGTCCCCCATCTTTGACTGCCATAACAATATCTTTACCTATGCGAGTAAAGGTTTTAGCCATGGCTGACCATCTTTTCATTTTTCTGGCTTTTCGGAATTCAAAGGCTCTTCCCATTATATTTACTGGTTGTTAATCACAAAGATAAAAACTATTAAAAATCCCTTTTGATCAATGTCAAATCGTCCAAAATTTCTGTGTATGAAAACAGAAGGTTCTTGGGCAATTTATTTTCTTTTGCCAAAACAGCCAAGTAGCGCATCTGATTGGTGGTATAAACCTGTTTGTAAACGGCTTTTCGATGGTACCTCTTTTGAATAATTAATTTGATAAAATCAAAATGATGGATCAGATCTATACTGCCCAAATGAAAAATCCCTGTCAGTTGTTGATTGATGATGTAATGTATTTGTTGACTGAGTTTAATGTCATTGTTGACATTGATGATGGTATTGGGAAATACTTCGATGGGTTGGTTTGTATTCATGGCCTGATCCAACTCCTGAATTCTGGGAGAATGATTTCCAAAGACCATCGGGAGACGTGCCAAAACAAATTTGGCCGGGGGTAGGCGCAAGAGCTCGTTTTCGATTTTGATCTTTAATCGACCGTAGATGCTTTGAGATAGGGTCTTGTCGTATTCGTAGGATGGGAAATGTTCGAAGGTGTCAAACACATTAGCAGATGAAAGAAAGAATAACCTGCAATTGGATCGATCGATCAAGTTAATTATAAACTCATGGGTTTCGATCAAGCCCTCAAAAGTTCCCCTCAAGGCGGATATGATAAGTTTTGGTTTGACTTCTTTGATTATGCGCTCCAGTCCACCCTCTTCCATATCATAATGAAAGAAATGATGGTTTTGGCCAAAGCCCTTTTTGGTAAAATAGGTACCAAAAGTATCGTAGTAAGAATTTAACTCCTTGTAAAGGGTGTTTCCTATGAACCCACTGGCGCCAAGAATCAAGATCCTTTTCATCTATTTAAATGTCCGTTATGAGGGTTTTAAAAAGGGAATTTTAACAACGGTAGCCAATACAAGTTTCCCTCTAATCTCTACAAATAACTTGTTTCCGGGTTTGGAAAAATCGGTTTTGACATACCCCAAACCGATGCCTTTGTTGAGGGAAGGAGACTGTGTTCCAGAGGTAACTCTACCAATGAGATTTTCGTCAGAGTCAAAAAGAAGATATCCTGTACGAGGAATACCTCTTTCATCAATTTGAAAACCTACGAGTTTTTCTGGTGTGCCTTCATGCATAAATTTTTGGTGGATTTCTGCATTCAAAAAACCAGTTAGTGGTTTGGAGACCCAATCGAGCCCTGCGCTTATGGGAGAGCTATTGTCGTCAATTTCGTTTCCATAGAGACAATAACCCATCTCTAAACGTAGGGTATCTCTTGCGGCTAAACCCGCCGGTAATATCCCAAAATGCCTACCAGCCTCCATCACAGCCCTCCATATTTTTTCAGCTTTGGTAACATCAAAATAGATTTCAATTCCTCCCGCACCGGTGTAGCCTGTGGTTGCAACCAACACGTTTTTGACTCCTGCAAAAGTGGTGGTGGTATGGCTATAGTTGGATAATTGACTGATTTGGGCGTTACAAATGGACTGCATAGCAGCCATAGCTTTGGGGCCTTGAATGGCCAATAAAGCTATTTTTTCTGATGTATTTTCGAGCTTTGCATTAAAATTTTGATTCTGTTTTAGAATATGATTCCAGTCTTTTTCAATATTGGAAGCATTGACCACTAGCAAGTATTTTTCGGCATGGAGTTGGTAAACTATCAGATCGTCGACCACTCCGCCTTCATCATTGGGCATGTAATTGTATTGTGCTTTCCCGGGAATGAGTTTGGAAATATCATTACTGCAAACGAACTGTAATAAGTCAAAGGCATTTGGTCCTTCAACCCAAAATTCGCCCATGTGAGAAACATCAAATACACCTAACTTATTTCTTATTGCCAAATGCTCTTCTATGACTCCGCTATATTGTATCGGCATCTGATACCCACCGAAAAGGGATATTTTGGCACCTAACTTGATGTGAATATCATAAAATGGGGTTTTCTTCATGGACTTCTTTAGACAAAAATATTACTTTTAAGTCATAAGTGAATAGAATCGATAATCTAAAACCCTGAAAACGGTCCATTACAAATTCCCATAGAGCGAACTAAAACACCTCAAATAAATCCTTCAATAGTAGAAAGTAATTAAATATCATCAAAGAAACTAAAATTTATAAACATGAAAAATATTATTGTATTGACTGTTTTGCTCCCTTTCTTTTTTGGAAATAGTCAAAAATCAAAATTATCTTCCGAACATTATCAAAATGTAAGGAAGGCCTTCCGTCAAAAGATGCCGGACAACAGTGTTGCGGTTCTGTTCAGTGCACCGATAAGAAATCGCGCCAATGATGTGGATTATATTTATCATCAAGATCCCAATTTTTTCTATTTGACCGGATGGCATCAGCCTCATTCTGTTTTGATGATCTATAAAAATCCACAATCAGACAGCGATGGGGTTTATTACGAAAAGATTTATGTTCCTGAGCGAGATGATTATATGGAAATGTGGAATGGAAAACGATACGATTTGGAACAGGTAAAAGAGCTGGGCTATGAGCGGGTTGCCGAACGCCATGATTTTAAGAATGATTGCGCTAACTTGGGTAGTTTCGATCAGGTTTTGATGTTTGAGTTTAAAAACGATATTCGAAATCAAAAGACCTATGTTTTTATAGATAATATTCGCTTTAAAGTAGACGATCCCCATGACTTATTTGATCTCAAAGCGACTTTTAGAGAGGCCATCAATTTTCCCAATGATTTCAACCGTCTGTCCCATAAGGCATACCAAAGAATTATGGAAGCAGACCTGGAAAGTTTTGAGAAGATAAGGGATGAAGTTGAGTACCTGGTAAAGCGCGACAGTTTGTTGATGGAAGATGAAATCATCAGAGATTTTCTTAAAGAACCTGACCAGGATTTTTACAGAGAAGTCAAGAGAAAAACTGCTTATGCCTTACAGAATTACAATTTTGATTTAGAAACCCTGCCCATCATTATGGGAGATATGAGAGAGATCAAAACCAAAAATGAAATAGATCTCTTGAAAAAAGCAGTTGCCATTTCTGTAGTGGGACAAATTGAAGTGATGAAAGCGATGCATCCTGATATGGGTGAAAGAGAGATTCAAGGTATCCATGAGTTTGTATATCGCAAATACGGAGCTGCCGATGAAGGTTACCCCTCTATAGTCGGGGCAGGTGAAAACGGTTGTGTTTTGCACTACATCGAAAATGACAAAGAAGAGATTCACAATCAGTTGGTTTTGATGGACTTGGGTGCAGAGTTTTTTGGTTATACAGCCGATGTTACCCGAACCATCCCTGCCAACGGAGTCTTCAGTCCGGAGCAAAAAGCTTTGTATCAAATTGTTTACGATTCGCAGGAAGCGGCCATAAGTGCTTCTCAGGTGGGAAATACTTTTAGATCGATTTACCTATTGTCATATGATATTGTAGCTAAGGGATTAATTCAATTGGGGATCATCAGCGAGGCCTCTGAGGCCAGAAAATATTATCCGCATGGTCTTTCACACCACATTGGACTGGATGTTCATGACCCTGGAAATTATCAGGATTTGGAGGCGGATATGGTCATTACTATAGAGCCTGGTATTTACATTCCGGAAAACAGCCCCTGTGATCCTAAATGGTGGAATATTGGTATCCGAATCGAAGATGATATCTTGATCACCAATGATGGTCCGATCAACTTGTCGGCCGGAGCACCTCGGGATTGGAAAGGCATTGAGAAATTGATGAATGAAGAGAGTGCTTTGAGGGATTTTATTCTACCGGAGATCAATAGTCTAGTCCAGTAAATAAGCTTTGAGTTCACTGTAATCCTTTATGGGAACACTGACTTTTTCTTTAGAGAGGGTATCCTTGAGCCTTTCGGGTATTTCAACTTCCAATTTAAGGGTTTTGTTGACCGAGTCCAAAAATTTGACGGGATGGGCGGTTTCCAGGAAAACTCCGTAAAGATCTTCTTTTTGTTGGTTCAAATATTCTTTTAGTCCCAAATAACCCACAGCACCATGCGGATCAGCAATATAGTTTTTGAGGTCGTAAATTTCTTTTAAGGCCTTTCTGGTTTGTTGATCTGTGTAACGATAGCCAGAAAGATTTTTTTTCATTTTTACTGCGTCGTTATTGAATATTTTTTGAATTCTGACGAAGTTACTGGGGTTACCCACATCCATGGCGCTGGAGATAGTTTGGATCGTTGGCATAGGATTATAGGTACCCGTTTCCAAATAACGCGGAACAGCGTCATTTACATTGGTACTTGCAATAAAGTGATCTATAGGCAATCCCATTTGCTGTCCCATGATACCGGCACAGATATTTCCAAAGTTTCCGCTGGGAACTGAGAAAACCAATCTTTTATTTTTGCATTTAAGCGCCCTGAAGGCTATAAAATAATAGAACATTTGGGGTAGCCACCGAGCGACATTGATAGAGTTAGCAGAAGTAAGATTTAAACTGGATAAACCCGGGTCCAAAAAAGCGTTTTTGACCATTTCTTGACAATCATCAAATACACCGTCAACCTCAAAAGCAATGATGTTATGTCCAAGAGTGGTCAGCTGTTTTTCTTGAATTTCACTGACTTTACCCTTGGGATAAAAGATTAAAACATTGATACCCTCAACGCCCAGAAAGCCATTGGCAACTGCTCCTCCTGTATCCCCGGAGGTAGCGACTAAGACGTTTATTTTCTCATTACTGTCCCGATTGAGATGTCCCAAAGATCGGGCCATAAATCGCGCTCCAACATCTTTAAAGGCAAGGGTTGGACCCTGAAATAATTCCAAGGCAGCAATATTTTCATCAATTTCAATAATTGGGAAGTCAAAATCCAATGTTTCTTTTAGAATCTCCATCAGTTTCTCTTTTAAAATTTTATTCCCAACATAGGGTTTGATGACCCTGTATGCCATTTCGGGAATACTCATTTTTTCGATGCCATCAAAAAAACTTCGGGGGAGTTGAGGGATGGTTTCAGGAAAATATAGACCTCTGTCTGGGGCTAAGCCTCTCTTTACTGCATTGTGAAAAAGTGTACTTTTTGAGTTGTAGTTAAGACTGAAGTACTTCATTAATTGGATAAAATTTTGATTCCTTGATCGTTGATATTAGATAGGTGTATTTCAAAATCTATACCAATAGGGGAAATTATTTCATCAATGGCCTTAGAAACTTTTTGGGCAGTTTTCATTCCTTTGGTTAGAGCATAAACTGATGGACCGGAACCCGAGATTCCAAAACCCAATGCACCTGCACTTATAGAGGCTTTTTTGAGTGAATCGAATTCTGGGATCAAAAGTGATCGCACTGGTTCTATAATTTCATCTTTTAAGCTTCTGGACATCAACCCGTAATCTTCATTGAATAAGGCAGAGACGAAAGCCCCTAAATTTCCCCATTGTTGTATGGCTTTTTCCATCGTAACGTTTTTTTTGATAATTTCACGTGCGTGCATGGTTTTTAATTCAATTTTGGGATGTAAGATCACGGCAGTCAACTCCTTTGGCGTAGGCAGCTGAATTACATCGATAGGATTAATAGATCTTACCAAAGTGATCCCTCCCATGAGGACGGGAGCCACATTGTCGGCATGAGCCGATCCACTTGCCAGAGCTTCGCCCTCCATTGCAAAAGCAATCAATTCGTGGGCAGTAAAAGGTTTGCCCAGTAATTCATTGATACCAAAAACAGCCCCTGCAGCACTTGCAGCACTGCTTCCAATTCCACTACCGGCTTTGATATTCTTGTAAATTTCTATTTCAAACCCTGCTTTTTGGGGATGGGCTTTGAGAATGGCTTCCGCAGCTAAGCCAGCAACATTTTTTTTCACATCCAGCGGAAGGCTTTCACCTACGATTTTGGTAATTTTTAAACCTGAGGATTCTACTTTTCGAATTACCATTTCGTCGCCCACAGGCTCGAGACAAAATCCCAATACATCAAACCCGCAAGATACATTGGCCACACTGGCAGGAGTAAAAATCTTAACTTGATCCATAATTATTGCTTTCCAATTCTGATAATATCGGCAAAAATACCCGAGGCAGTTACATCTGCTCCGGCTCCTGCTCCCTTTACAATAAGGGGTTGTTCTTTGTATCGATTGGTGTAGAAAAGGATGATGTTGTCACTACCCTCGAGATTATAAAAGTCGTGTCCTTCTTTGATCATTTGTATACCTACTTTGGCTTTTCCGTTTTCCAATTGCGCAACATATTTCATTTTGGCACCCTCTTTTTCGACATTTTCCAACATTTTATCAAAATGATCACTGTGTTTTACCAGGGATTCAAAAAATGATTTATTGTCATGGGTATCCAAACATTCTTGAGGTAGGAAGGATTCATTTTGAATATCCTTCAATTCGATTTTCATTCCACTTTCACGTGCCAATATCAATATTTTTCGGGCAACATCAATACCGCTGAGGTCGATCTTGGGATCAGGTTCCGTATAACCTTCTTGTTGTGCTTCTAAAACTACGTCATGGAAAGAGACTCCCTTTTTGAAGTTGTTGAATACAAAATTCAGACTTCCTGATAAAACGGCTTGTATCTTAATGATTTGATCTCCAGAAGCGATTAGGTTGTTCAGTGTATCAATTATGGGTAGTCCAGCTCCCACATTGGTTTCGAACAAGTATGGGCTTCCAAATTTTCTGGATATCTTTTTGAGGTTGAGGTAGTTGCTCAACTCATCGGCAGCACC
>CAJWAY010000007.1 GCA_913020685.1 uncultured Flavobacteriaceae bacterium | reverse complement strand
CATGATCAAGTAGTTGGGGAGTTCTACACTGGTGATAATGAGCTTGTGGAGTGCCTCTCTTTTGATGCATTGGCCCAAGCGGTGGCCAAAGGAGCTTGTGATCAGGCAGTTATGGCTATAGAAAACTCAATCGCAGGATCCATACTACCCAACTATGCCCTCCTGGATCAATACGAATTGGTCATCTCCGGAGAACACTATCTTAGCATCCGACACAATTTGATGGCACTTCCAGGTCAAAAAATTGAAGACATAAAGGAGGTCTATTCCCACCCAATGGCATTATTACAGTGTAAAAATTTTTTTCATGCCTATCCTCACATCAAATTAGTAGAGAGCAATGACACTGCAGAGGAAGCTCTAAAAATCAGTAAGAATAAAATTAAAGCACGTGGAGCTATAGGAGGGAAAATAGCTTCTGAGATATACGGTTTAGATATTTTGAGCCCCTCTATTCAAACCATCAAAAATAATATCACCCGTTTTGTGATAGTTCAAAAGGAGAAAGTAAAACAGTCAAACAAGATCAGTAAAGCAGCGTGGAAATTCGTTTTGGATCACAAACGAGGAAGTTTGGCTACAGCCCTGAACGTGGTAAGCGATTGTAACCTTAATCTGACTAAAATACAATCCCTTCCAGTGATCGAAACTCCAGGGAAATATGCTTTTTTTGTAGATGTCACTTTTGAAGAACCTAAAGACTATTTTAAAGCAAAGTCACTATTAGAAATCATGGCCACTTCCTTCAAGGTGTTGGGCGAATACGCTTCACGAAAATAATGACAGCAAGAAGATTAAATACAGTTAAGGAATACTATTTTTCAGAAAAGTTAAGGGAAGTTGCTTCGATGGTGGCAGCTGGTAATCCAGTCATTAATATTGGTATTGGCAGCCCCGACCTTCCCCCTCATCCAAAAGTTGTAGCTGCACTTAAGGAGAGTTTTGATCACCCCAAAGTACATCAGTATCAAAGTTATCAGGGGGTTCCGGAGTTGCGTCAGGCCATTGCTGACTTTTACCAAGAACACTATCAATACAATGCCAACCCAGTAAGTGAAATCCTTCCTCTTATGGGATCCAAGGAGGGAATAATGCATATTTCAATGGCATTTTTAAATCCAGGAGATAAGGTATTGATTCCTAATCCTGGCTATCCTACATATCAGTCCGTTACAAGACTGGTTGAGGCAGAACCAGTCTTTTATGATTTAAATGTTGAAAATCAATGGCAACCCAATTTTGATGCTTTGGATCAAATGGATTTGTATGATGTCAAATTGATGTGGGTCAATTATCCTCACATGCCCACAGGGGCTATTGCACAAAGAGATACTTTTGAAAAATTAATTGTCTGGGCAAAGGAAAAAGACATCTTATTGGTGAATGATAACCCTTACAGTTTTGTTTTAACTGATCATCCTCAAAGTATGATGTCTGTCCCTGGCGCTAAGGATGTGGGCATGGAATTGAACTCATTGAGCAAGTCGTTCAATATGGCCGGTTGGCGTGTGGGTATGGTTTTGGGGAATCAAAAAAATATTAATGCTGTATTGAAGGTTAAAAGCAATATGGATTCTGGTATGTTTTATGGAATTCAGCGAGGTGCTATAGCTGCTCTTCAAGTGCAAGATAGCTGGTTCAAAAAACTCAATAATATATACAATGAGAGAAAAAAACTGATCTTTAAACTTGCCACTCTGCTGAAGACAGATTTCGATATTAATAGCAGTGGACTATTTGTTTGGGCCAAAATGAGAAATACTTCGATGTCTTCAATACAATATATAGAGGAAATTTTACAAAAATATAATGTTTTTATTGCGCCCGGAAGTATATTTGGGAGCCAAGGTGAAGGATATATCCGCTTTTCCCTCTGTGTGGAGGCAGAACAAATCAGCAAAGCAATAAAAAGAATTAGTAAAAAATGAAAATAGGAATTATTGGTGTTGGATTAATTGGTGGTTCACTTGCACTTTCGGCCAGGGAACACATTCCCGATGCGCAAATATACGGAACCAACAGGAGTGAAACCAACTTGCAAAAGTCTTTGGACTTGGGATTAATTGATTTCAGGTTAGATGACTCCATGATAAAGCAAATGGATACCATACTGCTCGCCATACCCGTAGATGGGGCTATGGATCGATTGGTTGATTTATTGGACGAGGTCAATGATAACGCATTAATAATTGATTTTGGATCTACCAAAACGGCAATTTGCCAACAAGTGGCATTGCATTCAAAGCGTGGACAGTTTTTGGCCACCCACCCTATTGCAGGTACTGAATATTCTGGACCTGCTGCAGCACTTTCCGATCTATTTAAAGACAAAATTCAAATCCTTTGTGAGATTCACAAGACCCGCCCCGATCTTTTGGAGTGGGCTCAAGATTGGTTCAAAAAAATAGGGATGAAACTAAGAGAAATGGACCCCGTAGAACATGACCAACACATTACTTATGTGTCTCATTTGTCCCATATTACCTCCTATATGTTGGGTAAAACCGTAATGGAAAAAGAAAAAGATCAGTCCGCTATTTTTGACATGGCTGGGAGTGGGTTTTCCTCTACCGTCCGTTTGGCAAAAAGTTCACCTAATATGTGGGTTCCTATTTTTAAACAGAACAAAGAAAACATTAGTAAAACACTATCACAATACATCAATAATTTAAATCAGTTTAAACAACTTTTGGATGCTGATAAATTTGACGAATTACACGAGCAAATTCTCGAGATCAACAAAATTCGTCTGATTTTAGAGGGCATTACCAATACTACAAAAACAAATAAAAATGGAAAATAGTAAAGAAATGAGTGCCTGGCTGGAAGATTTTGGATTGGATCATCCACTAGTCATTGCTGGTCCTTGTAGCGCAGAAACAGAGGAGCAAGTACTGAAAATTGCACATGAATTAAAAGATACTGATGTGACTGTTTTTCGGGCTGGAATATGGAAACCCAGAACCCGACCCGGTATGTTTGAGGGTGTTGGTGCTATTGGTTTAGACTGGCTCAAAAAAGTAAAGGATCAAACAGGATTGTTGATCTCAACAGAGGTAGCCAATAAAGATCACGTGAAATTGGCATTGGAGGCAGATGTTGACATTTTATGGATCGGGGCTCGTTCAACAGTAAGTCCATTCATAATTCAGGAAATTGCCGATGCATTAAATGGAACGGATAAAATCGTTTTGGTCAAAAATCCAGTCAATCCCGATTTGGCCCTTTGGATGGGGGGTCTGGAGAGAATCTACTCTGCAAACATCAAAAAATTGGGTGTTATTCACAGAGGTTTCTCAACCTATGACAAATCAAAATACCGCAATAACCCTGAGTGGCAAATTGCAGTTGAGTTTCAAAATAAATTTCCAGATATACCATTGATCTGTGATCCGTCACATATTGCAGGAAGAAGGGATTTGATTTTTAATCTGAGTCAAAGAGCTTTAGATCTAAATTTTGATGGTCTTATGATAGAAACCCATTGGGACCCAGACAATGCCTGGAGTGATGCCAAACAGCAGGTAACTCCTAAACGTTTGGTTGAGATCATGAATAATCTAAAAATTCGAAAAGTGACTACGGATGAAAAAAGCTATCAAATAGAATTGGAGACTTTGCGAGAACAAATTGATGTAAGTGATCAGATAATTTTGGATGCTTTAGGTAAACGAATGAAAGTTGCTGAGTCTATTGGTATACTCAAAAAAGGCAATAACGTCGCTGTTCTACAAAATAAACGTTGGAATGAAATTTTGCAGACGATGAAAGCTCGGGGAGGTGAAAGGAGTTTAAGTGAGGAATTTATTACCCGAATATTTAAAGCGATTCACCAGGAGTCGATTAATCACCAAGAAAAGGTGATTAACGGATAAGTTAAAAAGCCTCTTGATGGAGGCTTTTTAATTTTAGATTAATGCGTTTTTGATTCTTTCAACAGCCGTCTTGATTTCGTCTTCAGAGGCAGCATAAGAAATACGAATGCAATCAGAATTACCAAAAGCCTCACCAGTAACGGTAGCTACATGAGCCTCTTCCAATAATAATAAAGCAAAATCATTTGCATTTTGGATGGTCTTTCCCTTAATGGTCTTTCCAAAATAGTAGGAAATATCAGGGAAAACATAGAATGCTCCCTGAGGTTCGTTGAGTTTAAATCCAGGAATTTTAGAAAGCAAATTTAAGATAAGCCCCCTTCTTTTGTTGAATTCATCTACCATATATTGTATTTTACTGGTAGGGGCTGATAACGCAGCAATGGTTGCTCTTTGAGCAATACAATTTGATCCTGAGGTCATTTGTCCCTGTATTTTGTTACAACCTTTTGCAATCCATTCCGAAGCACCGATGTAACCAATTCGCCATCCAGTCATGGCAAATGCCTTGGCTACTCCGTTTACGGTAATGGTACGCTCATACAATTCGGGAATGGCCGCAATACTAAAGTGGGGAGTGCCATAATTGATGTGTTCGTAGATTTCATCCGACAAAATATAAATGTTAGGATATTTTTGTAAAACAGTTCCTAATTCACGATACTCTTGTTCAGTGTAAATGGTTCCACTTGGATTATTGGGTGAATTAAACATCACTAGTTTGGTTTTGGGGGTGATGGCTGCCTCGAGTTGTTCAGGTGTAATTTTAAAATCATGATCTACAGATGATGGAATGATGATGGGTTTTGCTTCAGCCAAAGTTGCAATGGCGGAGTAGCTTACCCAATAGGGAGCAGGCAATAATACCTCATCACCCGGATCGAGCAAGACCATACAAACGTTGGCAATAGATTGTTTGGCGCCAGTCGAGACAACGATCTGAGAGGCTTGATATTCTAATCTGTTGTCTCGATTAAATTTTTCACATATTGCAGACTTTAAATCAGCATAACCATCTACTGGTGAATAGGAATTATAATTATCTTTTACTGCCTGAATTGCAGCGTCTTTGATGAATTCAGGAGTGTTGAAATCAGGTTCTCCTAAACTTAGACCGATGATGTCAATACCTTGAACCTTTAATTCTCTTGCTTTTGCTGCCATAGCCAGTGTAGCTGAGGCTGGCAGGCTCTTGATTCGATTTGATAACATTAAAAAATTGACTTATGATTTAACATAAACAGGCCGCATGCCCATTTGTTTTAAAAATTTAAAATGAGAAAGAATAGCACTACGCGTATTTCTGTACTCGTTATATGGTAGATTGAATTCGCGAGCTGTTTTTTTGACAATTCTTGATATTTTGCTGTAGTGAATATGAGAAATATGAGGAAATATGTGATGTTCAATCTGATGATTCAACCCCCCGGTAAACCAATTAATAACTCTATTATTGGTAGAAAAATTGACAGTGGTTTTGAGTTGGTGAACTACCCATGAATTTTTCATATTACCAGTTTTAAAATCCGGTAAAGGCATATCTGCCTCATCAATTACATGAGCCAACTGGAAAACTAAACTTAAAATTAAACTTGCGGTGTAATGCATCACAAAAAATCCAATCAACAACTTCCACCAAATAATCTTGAAAAAAAAGATGGGTAAAAAGATCCAAATTGAGAAATAAATGATTTTTGATATAAATAGACCCACCCATTGTTTAGAATGACTTTTACTATTTAAGTATGATAAATTATTTTTTTGGTAACGGCTAAGTCTAATAAAATCAGAAACAATAGCCCATTTGAGAGTCAATAAACCGTAAAGGAAAATAGAGTAAAAGTGTTGAAATCTGTGGTGAGGTCTCCACTTTGCATGTTTCGAAAAACGCAATACTACCCCTGCTTCAAGATCTTCGTCATGGTCTTTGATATTGGTGTAGGTATGGTGCAATAGATTATGTTGTATTTTCCAGTTAAATACATTACCAGCAAGAATGTAGATGCTGCCGCCCATTAATCTATTAACCCAAGGGTATTTGGAAAAGGAACCGTGGTTTCCGTCATGCATCACATTCATGCCCACTCCAGCCATACCAATACCAATTAAAATAGCCAGAAAAAGTTTAAACCAATCGTTGAAGTTTGTGGACATAATGATTATAAATGGAGCTATCAATATGGTAAACATAATCAGTGACTTTAGGTAAAGTTTCCAATTGCCAGTCTTTTCCAATTTGTTGTCTTTAAAATATTGATTTACTCTCTTGTTTAGAGTTTGAAAAAACTCTTTGGATTCTTTTCGAGAAAAACTTGGGATCAATTTTTTGGTCATAAGTTAGTTGTTGTTAGTTAGGTAAAATTATTGAATTTTAAAGCATTCTCTTTATTTTTAATAAAAAATGAATTGAATTTTATTTACAACTACTTTCCCGATTGTGATCCTAAACAAAAACAACAATTGGAATTAATGTATAGAATCTACAAGGAATGGAATATACGTATCAATGTAATTTCCAGAAAAAATATTGATTATTTTTATTTACATCACGTTCTTCATTCACTATCTATAGCAAGATTTATTCAATTCAAAGTTGGAAGTAATATACTTGACATTGGCACTGGAGGTGGTTTTCCTGGAGTACCATTAGCCATAATGTTCCCCAAAGCAAAATTCCATTTGGTAGACAGTATTGGAAAGAAAATTAATGTTATAAACGATGTAAAGAGTAAACTTAGATTAGATAATATTAGTACTTACTATGATCGAGCAGAAAATCTGAAATTGGAGGTTGATTTTATCGTTTCTAGAGCAGTAGCTCCCCTTCAAACAATTGTCAATTGGTCGGCTAAAAATATTAGTAATAAACAAAATCACTCAATAAGAAATGGATTTTTGTGCCTTAAGGGGGGGAATCTGCAGGAGGAGCTTTCAGCATTTAAATTGGCTAGGGTAGTATATTTAAGAGATTATTTTGGGGAAGCGTTTTTTAAAACAAAAAAACTGGTTTATTTTCCTCAGAACTAGTTGAGAACAAAAAGGGTAGTTAACCTAAATAGGGTTATCTCTACCTTAAGTTTTTTTGTGGAAGAAAGATCAATCATTGAGTAGGTCCCTTTCATGGCTCCTAATGCTTAGAAAAGCAAACAACCGGATTTATATTTGTGAACCTCACCAGGGTTTATAATAGGTTTTTTTACCCTTAACCCCGTTGCCATTGAGGTATAGGTTTTTGTTCATAGATTCTATGATTTTCCAATGACGAGTCAACAATTGAACAGAACTCTTACTTTGATTTTCTATTTTAATTAGGTAAGCAAAGGCATAGTGAAGTACATTATCTTTTAGGGAACTTCAATTATAATCAGTATCCACAGTGATCTTTATTCCTTTTGTTACCTGATGTATCATTAGTTAGATTTAAAATCTTATTCATTTAATTTAATGAAATTACTATAATTGTAAGCTGTAAAAAGTTGGATAAAACTTTGTTAATCAAAAATTTCAAAAGACGAAGTTTTACCAACTGCAATCAAAGAATCATAAAGATTTCCAAAATATCTATAGTATACAAAAATCAAATATCTATTTTCAGTTAGAGCATGAGAACCACTAATTTCGTTATAAAGGTTAGACTTGGTATTCTTGGCTATAAATTTGTAATTGTAAACACCCTGTTTTAGAAGCATTACCCCTTCATAAATTTCCAAAGCGGGATTATAATACATTTTATTAGTTTCATTCAATTCATAATTATTAAACTTTCCATAGATATAAACTTCTTGATCTTCAAATACTATTGGGGTAGACAAACTGAAATGAACCCAACTATAGTCTGCTTCAATATTCCCGTTTTCTGACCCTTGTAAAGTCCTAATAATGAAATCCCCATTAAGGTCCTGGGTAAAACTGTAGGGGTATCCCCTGCGTAAGTAATTTGTCGTCAGGTAAGACTCATACAAACGATTCAACTTTACCATACTGACATTAGCACTTGTAATTTGAATGTTTTTTGTATCAAAAAAAAGATATTCATTACCACCATAAAAGCTACTTTCAGCGTCATAACGGTATTCCAATCGACTACCATTATTGTATTGCGGCTTCAGCGAATTAATAGCTGAATTCCACTGTTCGTTTTGGAGGATTGTGACATGCAATTGATTTTTAGGATCACGAAAAAATTCTCCCTTTGGGGGGATAATTGAGAATTGAATATTTTGGTGCGTATTGTAATATTGAAGGTCACGGGTTCTGAAAACCTTAGCATTTACTTTAGCCCCCTCTTCATAAATCATAAACCTTCTTGAAAAAACCATTTCATCTAAATCGTTGTAAATTTCCAGAAGATAATTTCCCGAAATTAAAAATTCCGTCTGATCATTAGGCAAAACTAGCTGGTAGTGAGTGTAAGGTTGGAGAGTATTGAAGGATGTTTGATAATTTTCAATTCTCAAATTATCAAAACCTTTTAGATATTCATTTTGAAACAAGTTTGAAGGCGTCCAATCGTGATTAAAGTATTTGATTTTGTAGTAGTAATTACGTTCATCTCCATTAAGATCATCGAAATGTAATTCAAAAGGTTCTCCAAGTTTTTGTACTGGAAATTGAATTTCGGAAGTTTGATTTTTAAAAACAATCGATTTAATGGATTGAATAAATAATTTTTCTTGAGAATTTTGTCCCAAAACTGTCTGCATGAAACAGAAGATAAATGCAAAACGTTTAAGCAAGCAATATTTAAACATATCGTAAAATTAGGAATTTAAATGCATTTGGCGGGTCAATGTCAGTAAGCTTTGACAAAAAGTTAAACGTCTATTTAGAATAGTTATAAATTATATATTTTTGCCATTTATTCATTTTAAGGGGTGAGGCTTTATTAGTAAATTTGATGGATTTTAGAAACTTTCACAATATGTCTGTAGACATTCGCATCCGAAAAGGTGCAAACATTCAATTGAAAGGTGAGTCTGAAAAAATCTTGTCAGATGCCTCTACTTCCGAAACATTTGCTCTTAAACCTGACAATTTCTTCGGAATCATTCCACGCCTAATCGCTAAGGAAGGAGATAGAATCGCTAAAGGAGCCCCCGTTTTTCATTCTAAAAAAGATCCACGAATCTTGTTTACATCTCCAGTTTCGGGAATCTTAAAAGAGGTGATCAGGGGAGCCAAAAGGAAAATATTAAAAATTGTTATTGAAGAGCAAGAGGCAGATGTAATAACTCACAAAATCACCTCCAAGTCTCTAACTCGTAAAAACATTAACGAAATTCTTTTAAAAAGTGGAGCTTGGCCGTTTATCAAACAGAGGCCTTATGGTATTATAGCCAATCCGGACATGACTCCCAAAGCGATATATGTTTCTACTTATGCATCAGCACCCTTAGATGTTGACTTTCAGTTTTTACTTAAAAATAATAAGGAAGATTTTCAAAAGGGAATTGACATCCTTAATAAAATGGTGGAAAAACCTGTGATACTTTCTGTAGATTCTACTTTTTCAGGATTTTTTGAAAATATAAAGGGCGTTGAATTGCTGCGGATTAATGGACCACACCCTGCAGGAAATGTAAGTGTTCAAATCCATAAACATTCCCCCATCAACATGGGTGATAATGTATGGGAAGTTCGCCCCGAAGATGTTGTAAACATCGCAAGGCTTTTCGAAAATGGACAATTCAGTGCCCAAAGGACCGTCGCTGTAGCTGGGGAATCCGTGCTCCATCCACAGTACATTAAGACCAAAATCGGTGCGCAAATTAGCTCACTAACAGACATTACAGGTTATGATAAAAGCCAACAAAATCGTTTTATAAATGGAGATGTTTTGTCTGGTAAGATTGAAGCAGCTGACGGTCATTTGGACTTTTATAATAATTTAATTACAATAATACCTGAAGGAAACCACTACAGGATGTTTGGATGGTTGCCCTTCATGGACAACAAAATTCCCAGTTTATCAAAAACCTCTCTGTCGTGGTTGTTTGGAAAAAAGGGTTTCAGTGTTGATACCAACATGAATGGAGAAGAAAGGGCTTTTGTGGTTACTGGTGAAATGGAAAAGGTTTTTCCAATGGATATCTATCCAATGCAGTTAATTAAAGCCTGTATGGCTGGTGATATTGAAAAGATGGAAGCCCTAGGTATATACGAAGTCATCCCAGAAGATTTTGGATTGATTGACTATTCAAATACTTCTAAAATAGAAGCCCAGGAAATTATCAGAGAAGGAATTGAATTAATGATTAAAGAAGTAGGATAATATTTACAGTATGAATTTTTTGAGGAAAAAATTAGATGATTTAAAAAGACCTTTTGGAAAAGGTCAAAAATGGGAAAGGTATGCTCCAGCAGTTAATGCTTTTGATACTTTTCTTTTTGTTCCAAACCATACTACTCATTCTGGAGCTCATATTCGAGATGCGGTTGATCTCAAAAGAACAATGGTAACTGTAATAATTGCATTATTGCCTGTCTTAATTTATGGAATATATAATACTGGATATCAGTATTTAATTCAAATTGGAGAAGCTTTCACCTTTTGGGATGCATTCATACATGGGGCATTAAAAATTATACCAATGATTGTTGTCTCCTATGTAGTGGGACTTACCATTGAATTTATTTTTGCAGTCTATCGAGGGCATGAAGTAAATGAGGGGTACTTGGTAACAGGTTTGTTGATTCCCATGATAATGCCTGTAGACATACCTTTATGGATGGTTGCCATTTCTGTAGCCTTTGCGGTATTGATTGCCAAAGAAGCCTTTGGTGGAACAGGTATGAACATATTAAATCCTGCACTCACCGCCAGGGCCTTTGCATTCTTTGCTTATCCAACCTATATGTCTGGAAACAAAGTTTGGGTTTCGGAAGCTTCCAATATTGAGGGAATTTCTGGGGAAACCATTTTGGGAACTTTAGCTGCAGGTGGTAATATAAACTATGGTTTCCTCGAGATGTTTCAGGGATCCATACCCGGATCAATTGCTGAGACGTCAGCTCTTTTTGTTTTGATTGGTGCTGCCATTCTGATTATTACTGGAGTGGGCAGTTGGAGAATCATGTTAGGAAGTATTCTTGGAGCTGGGTTTGTAGGCTATCTGTTCAATCTCTGGGGTGCCAATGCCCTAATGAGTTTTTCATGGGTTAATCATTTGGTTGTAGGAGGCTTTGCTTTTGGTGTTGTTTTTATGGCAACCGATCCTGTTTCAGCTGCTCAAACTAATAAAGGGAAATGGGTCTATGGTATTCTAGTTGGTATGTTTTGTATTTTAATCAGAGTTTTTAATCCTGCTTATCCCGAAGGGGTGATGTTGGCTATATTATTGATGAATGTATTTGCCCCAACAATTGATCATTATGTAATCCAAGGAAACATTAACAGACGTAAAAAAAGATGGGCTTCAGCCTTTAAAACTGTATAGTCATGAATAGAGACTCAAACGGATATACTTTTCTCTTTGCTACTGCAATGGTACTTTTGGTTGCTTCTACTTTAGCCTTCACAGCCAGCTCTCTGAAGTCTCTGCAGGAAGAAAATGTTAGAAAGGAAAAAATGCAGAATATCCTCTCTACTATAGGTATTCAGACTGATAGAAATCAGGCTGAGAGAATATACAAAAAGTACATTACCAGAACTTTGGCTTTGGATCATTTGGGTAATACTGACGAAACGGTTGACGCCTTTCAACTCAAGCTAAACAATGAGATCAAAAAACCGGCTAAGGAACAGCGGTTTCCTCTTTATAAGGCTGTTGTGGACAATATAAGTTACTACATCATCCCTTTACGTGGGTCGGGACTTTGGGATGCCATTTGGGGTTATATTGCTTTAAAGTCCGATATTAATACTATTCAAGGTGCAGTATTTGATCACAAAGCGGAAACTGCAGGGCTTGGTGCAGAGATAACCCAAAAATGGTTTATGGATCGTTTCAAAGATGAAAAAGTTTTTAATTCCTCCGGACAATTGGTCGGAATTAATGTTTCCAAAACCAATAATGATCCAAAGAATATGGATAAAAACGATCATGAAGTCGATGCCATTTCTGGTGCAACAATCACTGGTGACGGAGTTACTGATATGATCATCGAACGTCTTACACATTACCTTCCATATTTTGAAAAAGAAAAAACTACTATTGCCTCATTAAACTAACAATTATGGTAGAAAAATCAACAACCCCCTCAAAAAAACCAACGTTCTTATTTATTAATAAGGAATCTGAGCCATTGTTTTCCAAAAAAAACAGGGTACTTTTGACCGATCCTTTGGATGATAACAACCCCATTACCGTTCAGGTTTTGGGGATCTGCTCTGCCTTAGCCATTACGGTTCAACTTAAGCCTGCTGTGGTTATGAGCCTGTCTGTGGTTGCTGTGATGGGTGCAAGTAATGTAATCATATCTCTGTTGAGAAATTTAATTCCAAACCGAATCCGAATCATTGTTCAGCTGGTGGTAGTTGCCTCTATGGTAATTTTGGTCGATCAAATCCTCAGAGCATATGCATATGATGTGAGCAAGCAGCTTTCAATTTTTATTGGGTTGATCATCACCAATTGCATAGTAATGGGGCGTTTGGAAGCTTTTGCACTTGGTAACGGTGTTTGGAAATCTTTTTTGGACGGAATTGGAAATGCTGCTGGATATGGATTTATTCTAATCGTGGTGGCTTTCTTTAGAGAACTTTTTGGATCAGGTAAACTTTTTGGTTTTCAAGTCATACCTGACATCATTTACGATATGGGATATGAAAACAATGGATTGATGTTATTATCACCAATGGCTTTAATTACTGTTGGTGTATTTATTTGGATTCAACGAGCACGCAATAGAAAACTTATCGAAAAAAACTAGGCTATGGAAGGATACATCAACCTATTTGTAAAGAGTATTTTTATTGAGAATATGATCTTCGCCTATTTCTTGGGAATGTGTTCCTATTTAGCGGTTTCCAAAACCGTAAAAACTGCTGTTGGACTTGGTTTTGCAGTTATTTTTGTATTATCCATCACAGTTCCTATCAATTTCTTGTTGGATACATACCTTTTGCGCCCAGGGGCTTTACAATGGTTGGATCCGTCCTACGCTGAGATTGATTTAAGTTTTTTGAGCTTTATTATGTTTATTGCTGTTATTGCTTCTATGGTTCAATTGGTTGAGATGATTGTGGAAAAATTTGCTCCTGCTTTATATGGAGCCTTGGGGATTTTCCTCCCCTTAATCGCAGTGAACTGTGCAATATTGGGAGGTTCTTTGTTCATGCAACAAAAAGATTTTTCTGGAGTATCAGAATCCGCAATATATGGATTAGGCTCAGGAATTGGTTGGTTGTTAGCCATTTTGGCCATCGCAGCTATTAGAGAGAAGATTATTTATTCAAATGTTCCAGCACCACTCCGTGGGTTGGGCATTACCTTTATTATAACAGGTTTGATGGCATTGGGTTTTATGAGTTTTATGGGGATTAAATTATAGGAAATAAAAGATGGATTATTCAGTTATCGTTGCGAGTATTTTGGTTTTTTTGGTTATTACCTTTGTCTTGGTTGGAATGCTACTTGGAGCCAAGGCAAAACTATTGCCTTCTGGGCCGGTAAGTTTATTGATCAATAGTGATAATGATGTTGAGGTTTCTTCAGGAAGTACTTTACTAACTACCTTGGGGAACAATAAAATATTTTTGCCCTCTGCTTGTGGAGGAGGAGGGACTTGTATTCAATGTAAGTGTAAGGTTCTAGAAGGAGGTGGAGAAATTCTTCCTACCGAAGTACCTCATTTTACCAGAAAAGAAATTGCAGAAGGATGGCGGCTGGGCTGTCAGGTAAAAGTAAAACAAAATATGGTCATCCAAGTACCCGAAGAGGTTTTTGGAATCAAAAAATGGGAAGCTACTGTTGTTAGAAACTGGAATGTTGCCTCTTTTATTAAGGAATTTGTAGTTGAAATACCCGAGAAAATGGATTATAAGGCAGGAGGGTATATTCAGATTGAAATACCTCAATGTGAAGTAAAGTACAGCGACATTGATATTTCTGCACACCCTGACGAGCATCCAGGGGAACCTGAAAAGTTCAAGTTGGAATGGGATAAATTTAACCTATGGCCCTTGGTAATGAAGAACCCTGAAACCGTCGAACGGGCTTATTCTATGGCATCATTTCCAGCAGAGGGACGTGAAATTATGCTCAATGTAAGAATCGCTACTCCGCCTTGGGATCGTAATAAAAATGACTGGATGGATGTTAACCCTGGAGTGGCCTCATCCTATATTTTTTCAAAAAAAGCAGGAGATAAGGTCACCATTTCAGGTCCTTATGGAGAGTTTTTTATAAATCATTCTGAGGCCGAAATGCTTTATGTGGGAGGAGGTGCAGGAATGGCTCCCATGCGTTCTCATTTATACGAACTCTTTAGAACCCTTAAAACAGGAAGGAAAGTTACTTTTTGGTATGGGGGGCGTTCAAAAAGAGAACTTTTCTACCTGGATCATTTTAAAGCCCTAGAAAATGATTTTAGTAATTTTAAATTTTATGTTGCTTTGTCTGAGCCTATGGAAGAAGACAATTGGAAAGTCAAGGAAGGCTTGGACGGAGATGGTGACGGATTCAAAGGTTTTGTTCATCAGTGTTTGATTGATAACTACCTCAATCACCACGAAGCTCCTGAAGATATTGAGGTCTATTTCTGTGGGCCACCATTGATGAACCAGGCGGTAGAAAAGATGGCAGACGACTTTGGGATACCACCTGAGAACGTCCGTTTTGACGATTTTGGAGGTTAATGCTTAACGAATCAGAGATTCATCAATTGGCAATGAAAGAGGTTGGAGATCACCTATCTAAAGGTGGATACGATTTTTTGGCTGTCAACTCTAAACTGAAAAAAGACCCTCAGTTTGTGTGTCTTAAAGACCAAAAACTTTATTTTATTGTTGTTAGAGGTTGTTTGTACCCTGACAATCCCAAAAAATTTGATTCTCAAATGATGGAACGTGTCATAAATCATAGCATCAAATACAAAGCAACTACTTACTTTGCGGGGGTTGGTTTTGCAAATGCCCGAGACTATGAAATGCCTTTAACGAAAAACGATAGTTATGCAGTCAATTTTGACGGGTTACAGATTATGGAATAGTCTGATAATTTATTGGGTCATTTTTTCATGTAATTATATTCCTTCAAAAGCAAAACAATTGCAGGGTTTTGCTTTGGGAACCACTTATAACATTCAGTACGTAGCTAATACTTCAGTTGATGAAGTGCAAACAGGGATTGATTCAATTCTTAATGTAATCAACAAATCCCTTTCTACCTATTTACCTCAATCAGATATTTCAAAAATTAATAGGGGAGATACTACTGTGGTGGTGGACCATCATTTTAGGGCCGTTTTTGAAAAAGCTACAGAAGTCTGGAAAGCGACAGGCGGTTATTTTGACCCTACAGTAGGAGTCTTGGTAAATGCTTACGGATTTGGGCCGGGAAAATCGATCAGTGATCTGAATCCCGAAGAAAAAGATAGTTTACTCTTACTTATTGGTTGGAAAAAAATACAACTTAGTCAAGACAATAACATAAAAAAGGAATCGCCTCATATTTATTTAGACTTTAATGCTATTGCTAAAGGCTATACCGTAGATATTGTTGGAGATTTTCTTCTAAAGTCAGGCAGCTTTGACTTTATGGTCGAAATAGGAGGAGAGATTGTTGCCAGAGGCAATAACCCCAAAACAGGGCAAGCATGGAAAATAGGCATTGATAATCCCCTTCAGGGAGGGCAACGAAATTTTTTACAAACCCTCACACTTCAAGATCAAGCCATTGCCAGCTCTGGAAACTACCGCAAATACCGAATAGATACCATAACTGGTGAACGATTTGTTCACTCTATCAATCCCCTCAACGGATCTGCCTTAAAAACCAATATTCTTAGCACCTCTGTCAAAGCTCCCGACTGCTTGACGGCGGATGCGTGGGCCACAGCACTTATGGTTATGCCTTTTGAGAAAGGAAAGGCCCTCATAGAAAATGATCCTCAACTGGAAGCCATCTGGTCTTTAGCCCGTGAAGAAGATTTACAGCTCATTAAATCCAGGAACTGGTAGTTTAGAACTTCTACTTACGCATCACCGGTATCTTTTCTTTTTGAGGCAGGACATATCGCTTAATTTCTTCTGTGGTGAGTTGGCTCTGGAGAAAAACCCCCTCAACGGAGAAACCCACTGACTTGAGCCTCTTATAGTAGTCTTGCCCATATAATCTTACATGATCGTATTGTCCAAAAAATCTGGTGCGATCTCTGGGATCAGTTATACTGTCGTTTTCTAGTGTTTTTGTACTTTCTTCATTGAGAGGAACTTGGGCGATCAGTGTCCCTCCTTTTTTTAGGACACGATATAATTCGGTCATGGCCTTGAGGTCGTTGGGAATGTGTTCCAAAACGTGATTGCAGACGATCAGATCGTATTGATTATCTTGGAAAGGTAAATCACAAATATCTGCCACTACATCGGCCAAAGGTGAATTGAGATCGGTAGTGGTGTAGTCCCAAAGTTGAAGTCTTTTGAATTTCCGAAAAAAAACTTGTTCGGGGGCTACATGCAGTACCTTTAGCTCTTGATTTAAAAAATGGGTTTCTCTATCTAAATAAAGCCATAGTAAACGGTGGCGCTCCAGGGATAGTGTCCCCGGACACAGGGCATTGGGACGTAAAGTTTTCCCATAACCATAGGGTAAAAATTTACGATAGCCGGAACCATCGATAGGATCAGTAAACTTATTACCGCCATAAATAATTCTTAACAGGGGTCGCAAAAAAAGACTCATCCGAATCAAAAAAGATCGTGGTAAAAAACGCAAGATCAACTTCATGTTTTAGAGGTAATTTTTTTAAAGGGATTTTCTTCATCAGATTCAATCCCCAAAGCCTCATAGATATAATCAAAGGTTGAGAGTAGTTGTGGTTTTCCATCGATCAAAGCAACATTATGTTCAAAATGTGCACTGGGTTGATTATCGGCGGTTTTAATGGTCCACCCATCGTTAAAATGACGAATATTTTTAGTGCCCAAATTGATCATGGGTTCGATGGCAATCACCATACCGTTGATGAATTTTTTCCCTCTACCTTTTTTACCATAGTTAGGGATTTCAGGGGATTCGTGCATGGTTTTGCCCAATCCATGCCCCACCAACTCTCTTACAACACCATAGCCAAAAGATTCTGTATAGGTTTGAATGGCATGTCCCAAATCACCAACTCGGTTACCGTGACAAAAGGTTTCTATACCAATGTATAGTGATTTTTTGGTAACTTCTAGAAGTTTTTTTGTTGCTTCAGCCACCTCTCCTACTTCGAAAGTATAGGCGTGGTCTCCGTAAAATCCGTTTTTAATTACTCCACAATCTACAGAGAGAATGTCCCCTTCCTCAAGGGGTTTGTCATTGGGGATACCATGAACGACTTGATCGTTGGGACTGACACAAAGAGTATTGGGGAAGTCGTACAAACCCAAAAAACCGGGTTCAGCTCTATGATCTCGGATAAAACTTTCTGCCAGTTGATCCAAATGTATAGTTGTTACCCCAGGCTTGATTTCCTTTGCAAGCATGCCCAAAGTTTTAGATACGATTTGTGCACTTTCACGCATCAACTCGATTTCCCCTAAACTTTTGATCTTAACCATGAGCTACTCATACGAATGGGTGTAGGAATCCCCTTTAATGATTTTTGTAACATCAGATTCGAGACTATTTACTGGAAACTCTACAAATCTATTGATTTCATTTTCATTTTTTAAAAAAATAATAGTAGGTAAATTGTATATTTCCCATCCCCTCTCATAATTTTCAGGAGTGGTTTTTTCTTCAGACATGGCATACATTTCGATATGATTTTGATCAAATTCTAGGGCTTGGAGTAACTTAAAAAAATGGGGTATCTCTCTTTGGCTGTCCTCGCACCAAGTACCCATAAAGACTTTGATTCTCAGTCCTATAAGGTAAGGCTTTAGATTTTCTATCCATTGGGGGTCAATAGATATACTTTGGTAATCTTGATTGAACCAAGGGGTGTGGTTAGAGGTTTGTAAATTGGCCTTATTGATCTTACCCAAGAGAATCATTTCGCCACTGCTGGCTTTAACGGGGCTGGTTGGCAGAGGCTTTTGTTGTTTGAAACCACAGCCCACAATAAGGATAATTAGGCCAGTAAAAAAAATTTTTTTCATAGATTAGTTATTTGGGGGTGATGATTTTTAGACCAGTAAATTTCCAGTCATTACTTTAGGTATTTCAAGGGCCATCAGTTTTAAAATGGTGGGAGCAATATCTCCCAATACACCATCATTGATGAGGGTGATTTCTCGATCAACTAAAATCAATGGTACAGGATTGGTAGTATGAGCTGTATTTGGTGATCCATCCGCATTGATCATGGTTTCACAATTCCCATGATCGGCAATGACAATGATCTTGTATTGGTTTTCCAAGGCTGCATTAATGATGTCTCCTACACATTGATCCACGGTTTCGCAGGCTTTGATGGCCGCTTGTAAATCTCCGGTATGGCCTACCATATCAGGATTGGCAAAATTTAAGCAGATAAAATCTGGCTGTTCCTCTGTCATCTTGGGTAAAATGGCATCTCTAACATCAAATGCACTCATTTCGGGTTGGAGATCATAGGTGGCCACTTTGGGCGATGGACACATGATGCGTTGCTCTCCATCAAAAGGTTCCTCCCTTCCACCGTTAAAAAAGAAGGTTACATGGGGATATTTTTCGGTCTCGGCAATTCTTATTTGGGTTTTTCCTGCTTTGGAGAGGGTCTCGCCCAAGGTGTCTTCCAGATTGTCTTTTTCAAAAACAACATTAACATTCTTAAAAGTCTTATCGTAATTGGTCAGGGTAACATAATGTAAATCCAAAGGTGTCATATTCTGATCAGGAAAAGCATGTTGTGAGAGAGCTTCGGTCAATTGTCGCCCACGGTCGGTTCGATAATTATAAAAGATCACGACATCACCTTTTGCAATTTTAGCCAAAGGCTGATTGTTTTGGTCAACTGTAATTAGGGGTTCTATAAACTCATCGGTAATACCCTCAGTGTAACTGGCTTCAATACTCTTTATCAGATTATGGGTGGGGGTACCGTAACCATGAACAAGGGCATCGTAAGCTTTTTTAACCCTTTCCCATCTTTTATCCCGATCCATAGCATAGTAGCGTCCGATAACGGAGGCCAATTTTGCATTAGCAATACTAAGTTTTTGAGATAATTTTTGAATGTATTCTACTCCCGATTTAGGGTCAACGTCTCGACCATCGGTAAAGCCGTGGACAAAAATTCTGGGACAATCGTATTTTGCAGCCATTTCCAAAAGGCCCTCCAAGTGATCTAGATGAGCGTGTACACCCCCATCGGAAAGAAGTCCTAAAAAATGAACATTTTTTCTTTTGTTTTGTGCATAAGTGAAAGCATCGTCCAATACCTTATTCTTTTCAATGCTTTTGTCTTCAATGGCTTTTGAAATTTTAACCAAATCTTGATAAACAATTCTTCCTGCTCCCAGGTTCATATGTCCCACTTCGCTGTTTCCCATTTGACCTTTGGGTAGGCCAACGTTTTCTCCATCAGTCATAAGCGATGCATGTGAATATTTTTTATACAAACCGTCGATGTTTGGCGTTTGGGCTAAATCTACTGCAGAAACCTCAGGGTTGGGAGCAAAACCCCATCCGTCCAGGATCATTAACATTACTTTATGGGTCATTCAATTTTTTTATAAAGATAGCAATTCCCCCTGCTTGTGATCTGAGCAGCAAGGGAAAAAATATTTGTTGTTTCTTTGTACGGATGATAAAAAAAGGAATCGTTTATAGTTCTACAGGAAGCCATTACCGCGTTAAATCAGGGGGAAAGTTTTACTATTGTAGCATCAAAGGGAAATTCCGTATCAAAGGGATAAAGAGCACCAATCCCATTGCTGTGGGAGACAGGGTGATGTTTACAGTCGAATCTGAGAAAACAGAAAAAACAGGGGTGATCACTGAAATCGAAGTCCGTCAAAATTATATTGTTAGAAAATCGGTCAATCTTTCCAAACAAATCCACATCATCGCCGCCAATATTGACCAAGTTTTTTTGATGATTACTCTAAAAACACCACCAACTTTCCCTGCCTTTATCGATCGTTTTTTGGTCACTGCAAAAGCCTATGAGATCAAAACCGTATTAGTATTCAATAAAATTGATCTCTACGATTCGGAGGAATTGGTGGGGATGCGTTCCCTAAAGGAAGTATATGAAAAAATAGGTTACGACTGTCATGAGGTGGTGGCTAATGATGGTGGTACTTTAGGAAATATTCAAAAAACAATGACCCAAAAAGTAAGCATGTTCTCAGGTCATAGTGGGGTGGGAAAATCTACCCTAATCAATACCTTGTCCCCGGGTTTAGATTTGAAAATCGCTAATGTTTCAGCTCAACACGAGCAGGGACAACATACCACTACTTTTGCTGAAATGTTTGATTTGGAGGGAGGTGCCAAGATCATCGACACACCCGGCATAAAGGGTTTTGGGCTGGTTGACATTCGAAGGGAAGAATTGTCTGGATATTTTATTGAATTTTCACTACTGAAAGAGCAATGTAAATTCAACAACTGTATGCACATCAATGAGCCTCAGTGCGCTGTTAAAGCAGCTTCAGAAAAAGGCGAAATCGCTCGAAGCAGATACAAGTCTTATTTACAATTATTGGAGGATGATCTTTTATACCGATAAGTCATGAGAATTGTCATTCAAAGGGTCAGGGAGGCCAAGGTAAAAGTAGAAGAAGAGGTTGTAGGTTCCATGGGCCAGGGACTGTTGGTATTTTTGGGGATCGAAAATGAAGACGATTCCTCTGATTTGAAGTGGTTGGTCAATAAACTTTTCAATTTAAGAATCTTTAATGATGAAAACCAAATGATGAACCGTTCTTTGCTTGATATAATGGGTGAATTGATGGTCATCAGTCAGTTTACTTTGATGGCAGCGACCAAAAAAGGTAATCGACCTTCCTATATTCGTGCAGCACCCCATGAAATTGCGATCCCTTTATACGAGCAGTTTTTAATTTTGGCAGAGGAAAGATTAGGTAAAAAAGTTGCTAAAGGGGTGTTTGGTGCTGATATGAAAGTCAGCTTGATCAATGATGGCCCCGTAACGATTATTATCGATTCAAAGAACAGGGAATAGTATTAAAGTATATTGACCTCAAATTCTAAGTTGATTGCAAATTTTTCCTTAACCTTGTTTCTGATCTGTTGGGCCAGTTTTTTGATCTCAGCACCTGTTGCATTTCCATAGTTCACTAAAACTAGGGCCTGATTGGGGTGGACTCCTGCATCATGATTCCTATAACCTTTATAGCCCAATGTATCAATCAACCAGGCAGCTGGAATTTTGATTTTATCAACTTGGTCCGGATAATGAGGTATATCTGGATACTGTTGCTTCAAATCATTAAATTTGATTAGGGTTATAACAGGGTTTTTAAAAAAACTACCACAGTTCCCAATTTTTTTAGGATTGGGCAATTTGGAAGTTCTAATTTCGATCACCGCTTGCGCGATACTTTGAATGTTGATAATTTTTCCCTTCAGTTTTTCAGACAATCCTTTGTATGAGATATTTAATGCATGGGGTGGTTTGTTCAGATTGAATTGAACGGAGAAAATTATGTATTTCCCTTTCAGTGTTTTTTTAAAAATGGAGTTCCTATAGCCAAAATCACATTCGTCCTTTTTGAAAATTTTCACTTTACCAGTATCAATAGAAATGGCTTCACAACTTTCAAAAACTTCTCGAAGCTCTACCCCATATGCACCAATATTCTGTATGGGTGCAGCACCCACATTACCTGGAATTAGTGCTAAATTTTCTACTCCCCCTAAATCATTTTCCAAACACCATAAAACAAAATCATGCCAGTTTTCTCCAGCAGCGACTTTGACCCTTGCCTTTCGATCATCTTGATCTACTATTTCTATTCCACGGTTTTGAATTCTTAGGGTAAGCCCCTCAAAATCTTTTGTTAGTAATAAGTTACTCCCTCCCCCCAAAACCAACAAGTTCTCTTGTTGATTTTGATTTAAAACTGCTTGTAACTCGTCAATAGATTTAACATTGACAAAATGCTTGGATTTTACCTCAATGCCAAACGTATTGTATGGGAGTAGTGAAGTATCTTTTTGAAAATTCAAAACCATACGGTAATATAGAAAAATGCCTATAAATTATTGTAGGCTGTCAACGCTTTTTCTAAAATTTCAGCAGCACGTTTGAGTTTGTTGCTTTCCAATACAAAAGCCAATCTAACTTGATCTTTTCCGAGTTCAGGAGAGGAGTAAAAACCCGCAGCAGGGGCAAACATGACGGTTTGTCCTTGGTCTTCAAAATCGGTTAGTAAAAATTTAGAAAAGTCCTCTGCACTTTCAACGGGAAGTTTGACGATACAATAGAATGCCCCCATGGGACTAGATACTTTAACACCTTCTATTTTTTTAAGTGCGGCGATAGTAACGTCTTTTCTATTTTCGTAAGCTCTTTTCACGCCCTCGAGATAGGAGGATGGTGCAGAAATAGCAGCTTCACTGGCCATTAACCCTAGGGTAGGAGGAGACAAACGAAGGTGAGCAAATTTTAGTGCGGTGGACATTAGTGTTTTATTTTTGGATATCATACATCCTACTCTTGCTCCACATAGGCTATATCGCTTGGAAACGGAGTCGATCATCACCGCATGTTGACTTGCTTTTTCAGATTTAAGAATTGAGAAATGAGAATTATCAGTGTAGATAAATTCGCGGTACACTTCGTCAACAATGATAAAAATATCATGTTTAACCGCAAGATCAACTAAGTCCTTGACTTCCTTTTCACTATATAGATAACCGGTTGGATTACTGGGATTACAAATCAAAATGGCCCTGGTTCTATCAGTGATGCACTCTTCTAGTTTTTCTAATGGAGGTAATTCGAATTGGTTTTCAAAAAAAGAAACTACTGGGATCACTTCAACACTGCTGGCAGCTGCAAATCCATTATAATTGGCATAAAAAGGTTCTGGAATAATGATTTGATCCCCTGCATCACAAATTACATTGAGGGTAAAAGACAAAGCTTCACTGGCACCAGTAGTTACGATGATATCATCTGGTTTTATCGAAATCTCATGATTTTGGTAGTATTGGCAAAGTTTTCTACGATAAGATAAATCTCCCTGGGAGGATCCATATGATAGTAATTTCAAGCCATGATTTTGTACAATTTCCATCGCCTGTTTGGGTGCCTCAATATCCGGTTGCCCAATATTAAGATGTAAAACTTCCACCCCTCTTGATTTGGCTTCATCTGCGCAGGCTATGAGCTTCCTTATGGGAGAGGAAGGTAATGCCACCCCCTTTTTAGAGATTTTTAACATCTTAAAATTTGTGATTGCAAATATTCAAAAAAAACTCCTCATTCTCAAATGAGGTTTAAAATTAATTGTTCAATGTTTTTTAGAAAAATTTAATTGGCTAACACATTACCCTTTATCTTCAATGCAATGATAGCTTTGGAGGAGACATTAGTGTTTACGGTAATGGTTTTTCTAAATACCCCAACGCGATTAGTATCATACCTGACTGTTATTTCTCCTTTATCTCCAGGAGCAATTGGGACTTCGGGTTTTTTTGGGATAGTACAGCCACAGCTGGATCTGACCCCCTGAATTTTTAAAGGAGCATCTCCGGTATTTTCAAAGATGAAAGTTCGAACCCCATCGCTGCCTTTGGAAATTTCACCATAATCAATGGTTTCAATTTCAAAGTTTATCATGGGTCCTGAAGCTTGAGCTGTTAATGCCAATGGGGCAAAAATCAACAAAATAAAAAGAATTGGTTTTCTCATTGTTATCAATTCTATTCAATAAATTTACAACTTTAAATAGAAAACCAAAACCGTCAGGGTTTTTATAATCCTAAAAGGGTGCTTACTTTTGTAGAGCATTCCAAAGGCTGACAAAGATTCATGCAGATCCCATCTAAGTTTGTTTCCCAGAACGTTGAACATAAATGGTACTCCTATTGGATGGAGAAGGATTATTTTTCTTCAACTCTGGACGATAGAGAACCCTATACCATAGTTATTCCTCCTCCCAATGTCACAGGGGTACTGCATATGGGACATATGTTAAACAATACGCTACAAGACATCATCATTCGCCGTGCCAGAATGCAAGGATACAATGCCTGCTGGGTTCCCGGTACTGATCACGCCTCTATTGCTACAGAGGCTAAAGTGGTGGCTCGACTTAAAGAACAAGGCATCGAAAAATCGACATTGACCCGCGAAGCTTTTTTGGAACATGCTT
>CAJWAY010000006.1 GCA_913020685.1 uncultured Flavobacteriaceae bacterium | reverse complement strand
TCTCATCTGTAACTTTATCAATTCTATCCCATGATACTTCAGAAATATGAAGTAGTACTTCATTGCCTGGTACAAATTCGACCACCGCTCCAAAATCTAAAATTTTGACAACTGTAACATTGTAAATTTCTCCAGCAGTTGGTTTGAAAGTGATGTTATTAATCTTTTCAATGGCAGCATCAATTTTATCTTGATTTACACCCAATATTTCGATAACACCGACATCTTCATCCTCCACTATCACAATTGTGGTATCTGTTTCTTTTTGCATTTCCTGGATCACCTTACCTCCTGGACCAATTACAGCACCTATAAATTCATTCGGAATTGTAAGGGTTACCATCTTAGGAGCATGCGCTTTTACGCTTTCGTTGGGTTGAGCTATAGTTTCCACTAGTTTCTCAAGTATGAGTAACCTTCCCTCGCGAGCTTGCTTAAGAGCTTTAACTAGTATCTCATAGGATAAACCTTTTATTTTGATATCCATTTGGCAAGCTGTGATTCCCTCGCTTGTACCTGTAACTTTAAAATCCATGTCACCAAGATGGTCTTCATCTCCAAGAATATCACTCAGAATTGCAAAACGATCTCCATCAGAAATCAATCCCATGGCAATACCGGAAACAGGTCTTTTCATTTTTACTCCTGCATCCATCAATGCCATGGTTCCAGAACAAACTGTTGCCATTGAAGATGACCCGTTCGATTCTAAAACTTCACTTACAACCCTTACAGTATATGGACACTCTTTAGGGATCATTCCTTTAAGCCCTCTTTGGGCCAAATTACCATGTCCAACTTCACGCCTTGATGTTCCTCTTAGGGGACGAGCTTCTCCTGTACAAAATGGGGGGAAGTTGTAATGCAAATAAAAACGCTCCTCACCTTCATAGGAGGGCATGTCAATTTGATTGGCTTCTCTCGAGGTTCCCAATGTTACTGTAGCAAGTGCTTGGGTCTCACCACGAGTGAATATTGAAGAGCCGTGGGTAGAGGGGAGGTAATCTACCTCGCACCATATAGGTCTTATTTCATCAGTTTTTCTCCCGTCCAATCGCCTTCCCTCACTCAATACTAATTCTCTAACAGCATCTTTTTGGGTTATACTAAAATATTTGCTTATCAAATCACCATTTTCTTCGAGTTCTTCCTCCGAAAAAGTGGATTTAATCTCTTCTTTTAATTCACTGAAAGCATTACTTCGTTCGGCTTTTCCAGTTCCTTTTTTTGCAATTTTATAACACTGATTATATGCTGCTTCGTGGATTTGCTTTTGTAGTTTTTCATTTTCTTCCGCTTGGTCATATTCACGCACTTCTTTTCTGCCAATAGCATCAGCCAATTTGATTTGTGCATCAATCTGGTCCTTTATGGCCTCGTGAGCAAATTTAATTGCATCGGCCATTTCTTCCTCACTACACTCATCCATTTCGCCTTCAACCATCATTACTGAATCTGCAGAAGCTCCCACTATCATGTCGATATCGGAAAAGTTTAATTGCGCTCGGCTAGGGTTGATTATAAATTCTCCATCTACTCGAGCAACCCTAGCCTCAGAAATAGGACATTCAAATGGGAAGTCACTTAACTGTATGGCAGCTGATGCTGCCAACCCTGCTAGAGCATCGGGCATCACATTTTCGTCATGAGACATCAATTGAATCATAACCTGAACTTCGTTATGATAATCTTTTGGAAATAAAGGTCGCAATACACGATCTACAATGCGCATGGTTAAGATTTCTCCATCGCTGGGTCTTGCTTCTCTTTTAAAAAAGCCTCCAGGATATCTACCTGCAGCTGCAAATTTTTCGCGGTAATCTACTGTAAGGGGTAAGAAGTCAACTTGACCAGAATTATAGTTTGAAACTACCGTACACAAAAGCATACAGTTCCCCATCCTTACTACTACAGAACCGTGGGCTTGTTTAGCTAGCTTTCCAGTTTCCAAGGTTATGCTTCTTCCGTCTTTAAGAGGAATTTCTTGGGTAAATGTTTTAGGTATCATTTTTTATGAGTTGGTTGTATATTAATTTTGTTGTGTGTTGTGAAGCAACCAACGATAAGCTTAATCAGTAAACAGATATGCTTTTATTACGTTTGAGATTATTTTCTTAGTCCCAATTCTTTGATGATGGCACGATAACGCTCTATATTTTTTGCTTTGAGGTAATCTAAAAGGCTACGGCGTTTCCCAACCAATTTTACCAGAGAACGTTCTGTATTGAAATCTTTTTTGTTTTTTTTCAGGTGGTTAGAGAGGTGATCAACTCTGAGTGAAAAAAGTGCAATTTGTCCTTCAATAGAACCAGTATCTTTATCAGACTTTCCGTGCTTTTTGAAAATCTCTTTTTTAATTTTTTTGTCTAAGTACATGCCAATATTATTTCAATGATTTTTATGTAAAATGAGTGCAAATATAAATGTAATATTCATAATTACAACTTGATCATAATAATTAATCTCTCAAGGGTTGGTTGAGGATCAAGTCAAGGTATAGATTGATTTTGTTCTTGAGAAGCTTACGATGACATATAAAGTCTAAAAATCCTTTCTCCAACAAAAACTCACTTTTCTGGAATCCTTTTGGTAGGTCACTTCCAGTTGTATCCCTAACGACTCTTGGTCCAGCAAAACCAATTAAAGCTCCTGGTTCGCCTATAATAATGTCACCTAACATTGCAAAAGAGGCGGTTGTACCCCCAGTGGTAGGATCCGTACATATTGAAATGTAGGGTAATTTTGCTTCTGCTAGTAAGCTCAATTTTGCAGAGGTTTTTGCCATTTGCATAAGTGAATTAGCAGACTCCATCATTCTGGCCCCACCAGATTTTGAAATAATAATCAAAGGTAAATGGTGTTTTATTGAGTAATCACAGGCTCTAGCAATTTTTTCACCCACTACAGAGCCCATAGACCCTCCAATGAATGTAAAATCCATACATGCAATGACCAAATCTTTTCCTTTGGATTTTCCTACTGCAGTGCGGATGGCATCATTTAGACCGGTTTTTTTTTGCGCTTCTTTTAAACGGTCCGCATATTTTTTAGTATCACGGAAACTGAGAAAGTCTTTTGATTTTATTTTTTTATCTAATTCTTTAAAGTGGTTGTCATCAAATAAAATTTCAAAGTACTCTTTACTTCCAATGTGAACATGATAATCATCTTCAGGAGAAACATAAAAGTTAGAGGCTAATTCCTGAGTTTCAATTATTTTTCCAGTTGGGGTTTTGTACCAAAGCCCCTTAGGGATGTCCTTTTTCTCCTCAGTTTTAGTTTGTATGCCCTTTTCACTTCTTTTGAACCAGCTCATATGTAGATAATTAGATCATAAAAATTTTATTAGTCAAGCGTGTTGACGTTATTTAAGTCTTCAAAAGCTTTAATCAATCGAGTTTTGAAAGTTTCTTCACCTTTTCTTAACCATTTTCTCGGATCATAATATTTTTTATTAGGAATTTCTGCACCACTAGGATTTCCTAACTGTGTTCGAAGGTAATCAATATTGTTGATCATATAATCGCGAATGCCCTCAGTAAAGGCAAATTGTAAGTCAGTATCTATATTCATCTTTATTACCCCGTATTTAATTGCCTCTGAAATTTCTTCATTAGTGGAACCTGATCCGCCGTGGAAAACGAAATCTACACTGTTGTCTGCTAATCCAAATTTTTTAGAGATAAATTCTTGAGAATTCTTTAAAATTTTGGGAGTCAATTTAACATTACCAGGTTGATAAACACCGTGTACATTACCAAAAGCAGCTGCTATGGTAAATCTAGGACCTATTTTACTCAATTCCTCAAAGGCGTATGCAACTTCTTCAGGTTGTGTATATAATTTTGAGATATCAATATCAGAATTGTCAACACCGTCTTCTTCTCCTCCTGTCACACCCAGTTCGATTTCTAGGGTCATCCCCATTTTATCCATTCGCATCAGGTAATTTTTACAGACTTCAATATTTTCCTCGAGAGGTTCTTCTGACAGGTCCAACATGTGAGAACTATACAGGGGTTTACCTGTTTGCCTATAAAAAGTTTCACCAGCATTCAGTAACCCATCTATCCATGGTAATAGATTTTTTGCACAATGGTCAGTATGCAAAATTACTGTTGCGCCATAAAGTTTGGCTAACTCATGGACGTGTTTTGCTCCTGATATTCCTCCGGCTATAGCAGCTATTTGATTTTCATTTGAAAGCCCTTTTCCAGCCATAAATTGAGAGCCTCCATTTGAAAATTGGATTATAACAGGGCTGTTTAATTCAGCAGCAGTTTCTATGACTGCATTTATAGAATTGCTTCCTACTACATTGACTGCTGGAAGGGCAAAAGATTTTTGTTTTGCAAATTTAAATAGATCTTGTACTTGACTTCCTGTAAGTACCCCTTTTGGAAAATTTTGGTTCATCAATAATTGACTTAAGTTGACAAAAGTATCAAACTTTTTAGTTTAAAATGGATAATTTATACCAATATTGAAAACAGCATTACTAATGGCATAATCTGCTTCCCATCTTGATTTTTTGGGGAGTGAGGGGTTGTAAGTTTTAAAGCCAGTATCTAATCGAAAAACAAAGAAATCAAAATCATAACGCAAGCCAAAACCTGTACCAATGGCAATCTCACTTAAATCTTCAAAACCATCAAAACGATATTCTTGATCAGTTACGTTGTCTAAAACATTCCAGATGTTTCCAGCATCAATAAAAAAAGCCCCGTTGATCTTTGAAATTAGGGGGAATCGATACTCTATATTAAATGTAAGCTTCAAATTAGCTTCGTTAAATTCATTGAGGTTACTACTGCTTCCAGGCCCCAATTTGTAGGCTCTCCAACCCCTGTTATCGTTCGATCCACCTGAAAAATAGGATCTAGTAAAAGGGATGCTATTGGCGTTGCCAAATGGGATTGCAATTCCACCAAAAGCCCTAAATGCCAAAACTGTTCGGTTCGATAATTTCCAGTGTTTAATGTAATTCAATTCTGTTTTGAAATATTGTGAGGGAGTTACACCTGCAATTTCAAATTGATCATTATCATTTTTTGGGGTATTTGTAGATTTTATGATTTCGTTTAGAAGCGTTCCTACTAAATTGAGTTTCCATTGTAATTGAAAAAATGATTCATCCAGTATGTTTTGTTGACTATTATAATTGTAAATGAAAGAGGAACCAAAAATCAAGTTATTCGTAGTTAATCGAGTTTGTCTCTCTCTGATGAGATTGACTTCCTGATATTCGGAGTTTTTTTCTGTCAAAAGTGTTTGATTGTTACGTACCTCTGAAATAAAGTTATTGGCTCCATTTGGAATTTTTAAATTTCCATCGGAATTAATATTTTCAAGATTGGTGTTGAATGATTTAGCAATATTATTGAGCTTATCGTAAGAATTTTTATACACGTTAAAATAATTATTGACATTTTCATTATTAATGAATTCTAAATCAATTAGCTTTAGATTAAATTTTGCTCGTGAATTTGGCTGCCAATTTAATTGATAACCGGCCCCAAAATACTGCTTATCCAATCCTATGTTTTGTTGAAGGGTTCCACTAAATGTGATATCTGTGGAGGGGTTTTTGGTTTTTGGAATGATACCTTTGACATTAATGGGGAACAATACTCTTGGAAACTTAAACTTTATGTCTGCACCTAATTCATAAAGGTTGAATAATTGTTGATCTATAGTTGAGATGTCACTAGAGGAACCAAAAGTATTTTTCACCCCAATTTCCAAAATTTCAGCACCTCTAAAAATATTTCTTATGCCAAAGGAACTTCCAATTGAAAATCCGAAGTCTTGGATGTTGGAATGAGACAGATCTAGGTCAAATCCCATTGAAAAACGTTCTTTTGGATTTAAAAAAATATTGGCGACCAAATCGGGTTTATTGCCATCAATAGTTCTGTAGGTGATACTTGGGTATTTAAAATTTCGAAGGTTGGAGATGTAACGATAGGTTTGAGATCTTTCTAAATCACTGTAAGCATCCCCCTTTTTTATAAAGATTACTTCCTCTAATGCTTTTGGCTTATATTTTAATTTACCTTTAAAAAATAAGTTAAAATCATTGTAATTTATGCTGTCAATAAAGCTAGATAGTTGACCTAGTTGTCTAGGAGTGTCAATGTAAATATTTATTTTAGATACTTTGTGGATTCGATATGGAAAATTTATAAGGGTATCATTTTCTCTTTTTTGGAGATCATTAATTTCAATTATTACTGGGATTTTGGTATCGGAACCGCTACTGTCAATTGCTGCTGTAAACTGAATACTATTTTGTTGAAAATTGTAAACTCCGTTATTCCTGAATAAATTTATTAATCTTGAACGTTCAGCTTCAAATCGATCTATCTCAAATGGATATCCCTTTTGAATTAGGCTTTCTGAAAGAGAGGATTCATAAAGGGAATCCAATGCGCTAGAATTTATCTTTTTAGTTATTGATTCAATAGTATATTGTTTCCCAGTCTCAATAAAGTATTTAACTTCGGCCCTGCGATCAATACCCAGTGAGTTTTTTGAAAAGACTTTAGTGTCAAAATAACCCTTGTTTGTATAAAACTGTTTTAGACGATTTATATTTTTTTGAATAGAGCTACTATCCAAAAAAACAGGTGCCTCTCCACTATTTTTAAGCCAATTGTATAGTTTGGATTTGTATTTACCCAATTCCTTTACCTGTTTGGGGGATAACCAACTATTCAAACGTTTTTTCCTGTTTTCTTTTCTGCCCAGCCACTCGTTGAATAAAGAATCAGAATTCGAACCTGCCAGAGAGTATATATTTCTTTTTATTGGGATTCCCAGAATTTTTTTGTTGGGTTTATCTACTAATAAGAATTTAATGGGGTCGTTGGGTAATTCTTTATTGTTTTTAAAGATGGTATTCTTTTCCAATAAATAACTATCTCTAGCTATTTTTTTAGCGCCAGCGCATCCACTGATCATTATCAACATGATAAAGATTATCGCTAACTTTGAGTGCATGATGTTTACCATGGGAAAAATATTCTTTAAAATTACGTTTTTTGGATGTTAAGCAAAAATCAACTTAAAAATATCAGTAAATTATCAACTAAAAAAAACCGACAAGAAAGTGGTTTGTTTCTGGCTGAGGGTGAAAAGTTGGTATATGAACTATTGGATTCGGGTTGGAAGGCTAATAAAATCCTATCTACAGTGCCAATCCAAAAAATAAATCATACTAGAATTGATTCTAATCAAATGAAAAAAATATCTCATCTAGCTTCAGCAAGTAAGATTTTAGGTGTATTCCATATTCCTAAATACGATTCCAACCATCAAGATCATCAGGGATTTTCTCTTGTTTTAGATAATGTTGCTGACCCTGGTAATATGGGTACCATTATAAGGTTGTGTGATTGGTTTGGAATAAGAAATCTTTATTGTAGTTTCAATTCTGTAGATTGTTTTAACCCTAAAGTTGTCCAATCCACTATGGGTTCAATTGCTAGGGTGCGTTGTCACTATGTTGATATTTTGACATTGATCGAAAATTGTGAAACCCCAGTTTATGCCGCTACACTAGATGGCAATTCTTATTACAATGAATCTTTTCCAACTCATGGACTTTTGGTAATGGGAAGTGAGTCTCACGGCATAAGTGATACATTATTGGAGAAGATTGATAATCGAATTACTATTCCCTCCCACAACAGCGGTACTGGGGTCGAAAGTCTCAATGTTGCCATAGCGTCAGCTATTTTGTTGGGTGAAATTTTTCGCCCCTGAGAGATAGGGTTATTCGAAAGTAAGGTTGATTGCAAATCCTCTACTGACCATTTTTGTTATACCACCAGTCCACGGACTACTAAGGGGATCAATTACACTGTCTGGAATTAATTCATTTTGCATGGAAAATATTCCCCTAATTGAAGGAGAAAATTTAAAGTAGAATAAGTAAAAATCTAAACCCAATCCAATTTCATAATTCATGTTTTGAGGTTCTGTTCTAAAAACGTTACTAAAATTATCATCAACATTTTTATGATTACTCGACAAATTGAAATCTTTTGAAATACCAAGCAACACAAATGGTCTGAAATTATTAATACGTGCAGCGCTTAATTTAGCTATTAAAGGAATATGAATATAGGTCGATTTAACTTCTCTTAAACGGTCGGTCTCATCAGTAAAAACAGAATGCTCTGGAAATATTAAATCTCTTTTGGAATAATACAAGCCAGGCTCGATTCGGATGTTGATATATTTGTTGATTCTCAAATCACCAATCAATCCAACATTAAATCCTATTGAGGGATTTAGCTCAATATCCTTAAATTTATCAGTGTAATACTCCTTATGATATGAAAACTTGAAGTCATAGGAGTTCAAACCAACAAAATATCCATAGTGCAGAAAACGATCATCGAAAGTTGGAAGATTTATTATTGTTTCCCTTACAGTGGGATATTGAGCATGGGCTGTTATACTAATTAACTGTATTAGGACTACAATTAAGTTAATTATTTTATGATGTCGGTTTTTGCGCACGATAAATAGAAGCTACTCCAAAGGTTTGTGGAATATCCTCTACCCCTATAAACCCGTTTTTTTCTAAAATATTGTTGAAAGCCTTTCCGAAGGGAAACCTATTTGCAGAGTAAGACAAATATTTGTAAGCAGATTTATCTTTAGAAAAAATCCAACTCATAAGCGGCATTATAAATTGGGTGAATAATTGGTAAAAAAGGCGCATAGGAATTTTTTGGGGGACTGCAGTTTCTAAAATAATTAAATCCCCTCCTGGGCGCAATACCCTTTGGATTTCTGAAAGTCCTTTCTCGAGATTTTCGAAATTTCTGACTCCAAAAGCAACAGTAACAGCATCGAAATAATTAGAAGGATAGTCTATTTGCTCAGAATCTCCAATTTCAAGTTTAATTTTTTTATTGCGCTTGTGCTTTTTCACCTTTTTTTTACCAATATCAAGCATTCCAACAGAAATATCTATGCCGATGATTTCAGTGGCATTTGTTTCAGAAAGCGAAATAGCTAAATCACCTGTTCCAGTGGCAACATCCAAAATTTTTTTAGGTTTTTTAGGTAAAAGTATAGCTACAACATTCTTTCTCCATTTAATGTCTGCACCACCGGTAATAATACGATTCATCAGATCGTATTCGGGAGAAATTCCGTCAAACATTTGACGAATTTGTGCTTTTTTTGATTTTTTTTTGCCTGGGTAAGGAATCACCTGCTTTTTTCTCATGTGCAAAGATATAATAATATGGAAGCCATTTGATTCATCTGTTAGATATGATACAGTCAACTATGATTAAATTACCCCCTAATGTATTTATGATGTCTGTATAAATCACTTCATTTGAGTTTCATAAATTAGAAAAAAAAGACCCCAATGGTTTTATTATATTTGCACTAAGTTTTCGAATTATTTTATGAAAATAATAATAGCAGGAGCCGGAGAAGTAGGTTTCCATTTAGCAAAACTACTATCTTACGAGTCTCTTGACATCACTTTAATAGATATTGAGCGCGATCGATTGAATTATGCTGAAGGGCATTTAGATATCAAAACCTTAAAGGGAAATGCCTGTTCACTATCGGTATTAAAAGAATCAGAGGCTGCTGAGGCAGATCTTCTGATAGCTGTAACTGCTTCAGAATCAGAAAACATTATTATTTGTGCTTTGGCCAAACAGTTAGGGTCTAAAAGGACAATTGCTCGAATTTCCAATATTGAATACACTAATACTGACAAATCGATTAGTTTTAGTGATATTGGAGTGGACGAACTAATTTCTCCCGAAGAGCTTGCCGCAGAAGAAATTCAGCAATTACTTGATCAATCTGCTTTTAGTAACAGTTATGAGTTTGAAGATGGGGCCTTAACAATGATTGGAACTCAGTTGGGCAGCAATGTTCCTTTTGTTGGTAAATCAGTAAAAGAGGCAGCCTCCATCTTCCCAGATGTACATTTTATGCCGATTGCAGTTCAGCGTAAAGGAACCCAATTTACCTTAATTCCAAGAGGAGACACAGTTTTTGAGGTAGGAGATACTGTTTTTTTCATTACGCTTCAAGAGGGAGTTGAGGAAATTCAGAAACTTTCGGGTCGAAGCAATAAACCTATCAAAAATGTTATGATCCTAGGAGGAAGCAGGATTGGTATCAATACTGCAAGAGAGCTTTGTGAAAATAAATTCAGAGTCATTTTATTGGAACAAAACAAACTTAAAGCATTGGAAATCTCAGATGAATTACCAGATTTGATGGTTATTCATGGAGATGGAAGAAATTCTGAATTATTGGAAGAGGAGTCTATTGAGTCTATGGATGCTTTCATATCGGTTACCGAAAACTCAGAAACTAATATCATGTCTTGTCTTATGGCAAGTTCCAAGGGAGTCGAAAAGACGATTGCACTTGTTGAGAATATGGACTATTTCCATCTTTCTCAAGCTATAGGAATCGATACTCTGATCAATAAAAAACTGCTCACGGCTAATACTATTTTCAGATACATCAGAAGGGGCGAAGTGGTTGATATGAGGACTCTAAACAACCTTAATGCTGAAATTTTGGAGTTCGTGGTCAAACCAGACTCAAAGGTTGCTAACCATAAAATTAAAGACCTAGATTTCCCAAGAATGGCCACTATCGGTGGAGTGATTCGTGATGGTAGAGGAGTCATCGCTTTGGGAGATTATAATATTATGCCTGGAGACCGAGTTGTCGTTTGTGCGATGCCTCGCTCTATAGAACGAGTCGAAAGTTTGTTTTTATAGAAAATCAGATGTCCAAGTTAAATCATAAAGTTATTATCTACATCATAGGTGTGTTGTTACTTTTCAATGGAGGTTTGATGCTTTTGGCGACCATTGCTAGTTGGCTATCGAAAGACACCGTGACTTTTCAAATGACTGTTTCTGCATTTGTCGTTATGATTTTGGGGGGATTTATGATGTTGATTTCCAGAAACCACGAACCTCAAATTCATAAAAGAGAGGGATATTTGATTGTAACATTGGGATGGGTGGTGATGACGCTCACCGGAATGATTCCTTATATCCTGACTGATACCATTGAAGATTTGCCCTCTGTTTTTTTTGAAACCATGTCGGGCTATACCGCAACTGGATCTACGATATTGACTGATATAGAATCCTTACCAGCTGGAATTCTTTTTTGGCGGAGTATGACCCATTGGATTGGAGGAATGGGCATTATTGTTTTGGCGATTGCTATTCTTCCCCTACTTGGTATTGGAGGTATGCAGTTGTTTACTGCAGAGGCTCCTGGGCCCAATAGCGACAAATTACACCCCAGAATCACCGATACTGCAAAAAGGTTATGGTTGATCTATTTTACCCTTACAATTGCAGAAACCCTTCTACTATATTTGGCCGGGATGTCTATCTTCGACGCAATCAATCATGCCATGAGTACAATGGCATCCGGAGGGTTTTCAACCAAAAATATTAGTTTGGCTTACTGGAATCATTTGCCTTGGGTACACTACATCATAATGGTTTTTATGTTTTTGGCAGGATCGAATTTTGTCTTAAGTTATTTTGCTCTTACTGGTAAAATCAAAAAAGTTTTCCAAGATGATGAATTCTTGACTTTTGCAAAGATTATTTTTTTCTTTTCCATGATAGTTTTTGCCGTATTAATAAGCCAAGTCGATCTTGCTAATGACTCCTTTAACCACCCTCAAGTTTGGGGAAAAACTGAAAGTAGTTTTAGGCATTCTTTTTTTCAAGTTTTAGCCATCGTTACAACCACAGGATTCGTGACGGCTGACTACACGGCTTGGAGTCCCTTTATGACTATTTTCTTTTTTGGTTTGATGTTTTTGGGAGGATCCGCTGGAAGCACATCAGGGGGTATAAAAGTTGTCAGACATTTGCTGATGATTAAAAGTGGATTTCTTGAATTCAAGAGGGCTTTACACCCTAATGCCATAATTCAATCCCGATACAATGGTAAGGTTGTCAGCAAGGAAATCATTGGTAATATATTAGGCTTTTTTATCCTTTACATGATCTCCTTCATTACAGGGAGCTTGGTTTTTGGTTTTATGGGATTAGACTTTGAAAATGCAGTGGGGGTAGCTGCCTCTTCCCTTGGAAATGTTGGTCCTGCAATAGGGGATTTCGGCCCATCAAGTAATTACAGTCAATTGCCAGCCTTAGGTAAGTATTGGTCCTCATTCTTGATGTTGATGGGTCGTCTGGAATTATTTACAGTCTTGATTTTGTTCACACCATTTTTTTGGATGAAAAATTAATAACCGTATTTGTCTCTCCACCTCGATTTTAAAAACTTTCGAATTTGATCTTCTTTTGTATTTTCTCCTGGATCATAAAACCGGAAACCCTCTAAATCTTTCGGGAGAAATTCCATATCGATGAAATTATTTTCATGATCATGCGCATATTGATATTTTTTACCATTACCAAGTTCTTTCATTAGTTGTGCAGAAGAATTACGAAGTGATAGGGGAACGCCGAGATCTCCTGTTTCTTTTACTTTTTGTTGTGCCTTATTTATGGCTATGTAAGATGCATTGCTTTTTTCGGAACTAGCTAGATAAATTGCGCACTGGCTTAGGGGGATTCTAGCTTCTGGTAAACCCAATGCATTAACTGCCTGAAAAGTGCTGTTGGCTAAAACCAGTGCACTAGGATTGGCGTTCCCGATATCCTCTGATGCAAGGATCAACATCCTACGAGCTATAAACTTTACTTCTTCTCCTCCTTCAATCATTCTCGCCAACCAATATGTAGCTCCATTAGGATCACTTCCACGAATAGATTTGATAAAGGCAGAAATTATATCGTAATGTAAATCACCATTTTTATCAAACATTGCCATTTGAGTCTGAACTTTTTCCAATACTGTAGCATTTTCAATTTTAATGGGTTCAGGTGTGCTGTGGACTACCAATTCTAGGGCTGAAAGTAATTTTCTGGCGTCGCCTCCAGAAATTTTTAATAGTGCTTCGTTTTCGAGGATTTCAATTTTTTTATTTTTCAATTCAATGTCGTTATCAAGGGCATTGAAGATCAATTGTTGTAAATGTTGTCTATCTAGAGGATTGAGGATATAAACCTGGCACCTAGATAATAGTGCATTGATGACCTCAAAACTTGGATTTTCTGTTGTGGCTCCAATCAATGTGATACTTCCTTTCTCAACCGCCCCCAAAAGTGAATCTTGTTGTGATTTACTGAAGCGGTGAATCTCGTCTATAAATAAAAGAGGGCTTCTCCCGGAAAATAAACTACCGCTATGTTCTGCTTTTTGAAGAATCTCTCTAATTTCTTTTACTCCCGAATTAATAGCGGAGAGTTGGTAAAAGGGTCGTTTATTCTGCAACGCCAAAAGTCTAGCTAGAGTCGTTTTTCCAGTGCCAGGAGGACCCCATAAAATCATGGAGGGTAGGTTTCCACTTTTTAAGAAAGGAGTAAGTCCGCCATTCGGGCCGATTAGATGTTCTTGACCCACATATTCTTCGAGGCTTTTAGGTCGCATTCTCTCAGCCAATGGGGTTTTCATGTTATTTGTTATTAAATATAAAATTTTGTTGCCGGTGAATTTCATAGAGCATTACCCCACAGGCTACACTCACATTTAGGGAATCCATTTGCTCACTCATAGGAAGTTTTACAGTACTATCAGCAACTTTTAAAAGCCCTTTTTGGATCCCTTTATCCTCAGACCCCATGATCAGTGCAATAGAATCCTCAAAAGAATATTCATAGGCAGTTTTTTCGGCTTTTTCGCTTACGGCTAGTGTTTTTATTTCATTAGCCTGAAACAAAAACAGTGCATCTTTAAGATGATTAACTTTTACCAATGGAACCGAAAAAATACCTCCGGAAGAAGTCTTGACCGTATCGGAATTGATAGGGGCAGAACCAGTCTGTGGTAAAACTATACCATTGATACCAACCGCAGCGGCTGTTCTTAGTATGGCTCCCAAATTTCTCGTATCCGTTATGCCGTCAAGAAGCAGATAGATCGCATTTTTGCCATTGTTTTTTTCTATAAGATCCTCTAAGGATACGAAATTAATAGGAGCAATTCTGGCAACTGCCCCTTGGTGGTTTTGATTGGAAAAACGCTCCAAGCGTTCAACAGGAACATAGCTATGCGAAATTCCTTTCTCGTGTATTTTTTGCTCCAAGTGTTTGAATAATTGACCTTGTTGCCCTTTTAGCAGCCAAACCTTATCTATGGTTTTTTCCTGGACAATGGCTTCCATGATTGCACGAATACCATAAATTTCTTGAGCTGTTTTCATTCGTGTAAGTTTGGATTGATTCGCTGAAATTTTGTCATGTCCTTATGATAAAAATTTATCCATGTTGTTTTAATCACTGTTTTGAAATTTTTATTTATGAAACAAGGATCTTTTTGCCCATTCGACGATTCTTAAGAAATTTCGAATTAAATTTTTAGAATTGAGAATTCCTCTGAAAAATGGAAAAAGCTTTTATCGGTTAGTGTTGATCGACTCATCGATATTTAGATTTGCGTCGATTTCTTTCTGTGGAATTTTAAGGAAAAACTTTTTATCATCAGGAAGCAAATTGGCAGAACTCCCAACCCTGTGATTTCCTGTCCGAGTAATTCCTTTTCTTAGTCGTTTAGCGTCAAACCACTCTACCCCAATTTCACCATATAATTCCTTTCTTCTCTCAATCAGAATTTCCTCAATTAAAGCGTTTCCTGTATTTCCTGAAGCTACTGCATCTGGATCTCGGTTTTGTTGTAATGAAAACAACATAGTACTGGCCTCACTTTCTTTTCCTAATCTTGCATTCGCCTCGATTTCGATCAACATCATTTCTGGAGATCTAATGATCGGAATGTCTGAACTGAAATCAAAAATAAATTTATAGGAGGCCCGAGCATAATACTGATTGCTGTTCCCCATACTAAAGATATCAAAAAAGGTATTTCTAACATCTGAGGAACTGAAAAGTGATACAAAATCTTTGTTCCAGTAAGCCTTGCCATACCCATCGTTGATATTGTCTGTAAAGGCATGGGGAGCAATATAAAAATAATTGCTTTGGTCTGCACGTTGTGGCATAGCCCAAATCCATTCACTGGCATTCATGTCGTCAAAACCCATAGGATATTGATTGGGGTTAAGAGGATAGCCTTGCCTTGCAATTGCCGCAGCATTGGCTGCCTCTTGCCAGTTGCCCATAACCAACTGGACCCTAGCCATTATTGCATAAGCTACATTCCGGTTTACGTATGATTTGTTGGTTCTTTCATCAGGAGTAGTTTGAACTGCTGCACTGAGATCTGCAATTATAAAATCATAAAGTTCACCCAAAGTGGACATCTCTTTTCCCTCAATAGCTGGCTCAGAATAAATTGGAGGAGCAGGGAGTGTAAGGTCATAAGCATAGGTGTGTTGGAACTCCATGGCGAGTTGAAAATAATAAAATGCACGCATGGTGTAGGCTTGACCTAAAAACCCGTCTTTTTCAACTTCTGATAATGTAGTACTTCCGTTTATTCCCACAATGAATTGATTCAATTGATTGATCATATAGTAAGGAAATTCCCAACTGAATAGAGTTCGAGCATAAGTAGGCTCCCTATTGTCATTTTCATAATCAAAGAGATACCATTGGAATCCCATAATTAAGTCATTACCTTTAACAACTCTAGCAAAATACATGGAGTATAAACCTCCGGCGTCTGTTCTAGTAAATTGGCTTCTACTTGTTCTCAGTATACCTGACATAAAGGCTTTTGCGCCATCTGCGGATTCAAAAATCACCGATGAATTTACCGATTCGGTGGGTTTGGGTTCGTCCAAATAACCCTTTTCACATCCCGAAAATAACATAAGACATAAAAATAAGAGTGTAGCTTGAAGTTTTTTCATGATCAAAATTTTACAATTGAAGATTAACCCCCAGGGAAATGGTTTTCATTTGGTGTGATCTGTTGTTTGTTAAACCAGAGAGTTCTTGCTCGGGATCAATTCCCTTGTGAGACTGAAAGGTAAATAAATTGTCTCCTTGTAAATAAACCCTCAAGCCATGGATTTGAAAATTTTCCATCCAGTTTTCGTCAAAAGTGTACCCTAGGTTAAGTCCTCTAACCCTGAGATAGTTATTTTTAAATAAAAACCTAGAGGAAATAGCATTAAAATCGTTTTGTTCATTCAGAAATAGAGGTACATCCGTCTTGTCACCAGGATTCTGCCATCTATTTTTTAAGTTTGGATGTCCATTTCTGCCAGGAGATTCAAAACCGTTCATTAAGCTTGCATATACACTGTCATGTAGGTAGGATCCAAAACTAAAATTCATCAAAATATTCATGTCAAAGTTTTTGAAGGTAACATTGGTATTGAAACCTCCAACCACTTTGGGCAGAGAAGATTTATTCATATAATATCTGGTCGCCTCTGAATAGTCCTTTGTGGTAACTCGCTTACCTGTGGGTTCACCTTCAGCTGATAATTCATCTTTGTACCACATTTGATAACCGTCTTCAGGATCCACACCGGCAGACTGTCTGATAAAGAATTCGTAAAGAGATTTTCCAACTTTCCATTTTTTGGTTCCAGTAACGAATTCGTCTTGGGTGAGTTCACTGATTTCATTTTTGTCAAAGGAAAAATTAACGCCCAGGTCAACTGTAAAATAATCTTTTTTCACAACCATTGAATTGAAGGAAAATTCGATTCCTGAATTTTTTATTGCTCCAATGTTGGTTTTTATGGATTTATTACCAGTTGATATTGCTAAAGGTTTGTCATAAATCAGGTCTATGGATTCTTTACTGTAGTATTCGATGCTTCCTTGAAGTTTACCCTCAATTAGCGTGAACTCAGTTCCAAAATTTAGTAAGGCAGTTTTTTCCCACGTCAAATTTGGATCGACAAACTGAGAGGAGATCACCCCAGTATTATCCAATTGGTTGTAACCAGTGTCAAAAACTTGAAGATAGGGAAAAAACCCAATGCTTCTATTATTTCCCAATTCACCATATGAGAATTTTAATTTCAAATAGTCCAACCAAGTTATTTCATCTGTAAAAGGTTCATTTGAGATTATCCAAGACCCTCCATAGGAATAAAAATTACCCCATCGCGTATCTTTTGAAAACTTGGTAGACCCATCTCTCCTGAAGGAAACTTCAGCAAAATACTTATTATCATAGTTGTAACTAAAACGGGAAATGGCACTGAGAATACGTTCCTTATTGATCGCTCCGCCAACACTTTCAGGTACGGTACTTCCATTCAATACTTTTACATTAGGTAAATAACCTGTTCCCTGAGCATTTAATAAATCTTGTTCCAATTGGTATGATTCAAATATGGCGTCTGCTTTTATAGTATGCAACTCAAAAGTATTACTGTAATTGAGTGTTTGAATGGCATTTAATGTAGTAAAATAATTACGGTCTTGAGATACTCTTCCTTGAACCGAGGAAGCAGCACCAAATTTGTTGTGCGTATATCTGTAATCGTCGAGGGTAGCTCTTTCATAAAATATATTTGATTTAAAATTCAACTCTGGAAGGAGTTTAATTTTTAGATAACCATTCATTGAGGCATACGTCCTAGTTTTTAATATTTCATTGTTCAATAGGGCTCCCAGTCCATTTTCATTTGATAAAGCGGGTCTCACACCATTGACGATTTGACTGTTGTTGTTACCATAATCGAATTGAGTCAAACCTCCAGCATCTTTATAAAGTGTCCCGTCAGCCTCTCTACGGTAAAGAGGATAATAACTTGGTATGGTATATATCCATTGAATGGAGTTGGAAAAACTTGTTCCGGATTGGTTGGGTGCATTTTGTTTTGAAGTGGAATAGGAGACATTAAGTCCAGTTTTAATGTAGTCATTTACTTCTGTATCTACATTAATTCGGGTGGCAAATCTTTCGAAATAGGTTGTTTTTACTTGACCTTCTTCTTTGAGGTAGTTAGACCCTAAATAAAAGGAAGTTTTTTCACTTCCTCCAGAAATTGATAAACCGTGTTGTTTTTTGTAGGCGTTTTTATTCAATATAGCCTCTTTCCAATCGGTGTCCCAGGCTGCGGTGGCATTAAGATTTCCTTGTGCATCAATAGGCTGCTCTAATCCAAAGGGATTATAAGCAAGTGCATCAATTAAGTTAGAAGAGGCAGTTGAACCGGCTGCTTCAGCCGTCAGGCCATTCGTATACATTTCCTTATTTTTAATTGCTTCCCAAAAGAATCGAGTATAATCTTCAATCCCCAAAAGATCATGCATTTGACTAGCCATATTTGAATTTCCATAAACAGTATTTAATGAAATTCTTGTTGGTGTTTCTCTAACTCCCGATTTAGTAGTTACAATAATTACACCATTTGCTCCCCGAGAACCATAGAGTGAAGTTGATGAGGCGTCCTTAAGCACAGATATTGAGGCCACTTGTTCTTGAGCAATACTGTTGAGGTTGCCATTAAATGGGGCCCCGTCAACTATTATAAGTGGTGCAGCAGAGGCATTAATTGAGCCTATCCCTCTGATCCTTATAGTGGGGTTGGTTCCTGGAACTCCTCCGGTGTTAACGATATTTATCCCAGGTACGTTTCCTTGAATGGCCTGAGTGATGGTGGTAGCTGGTTGGGCTTGAATGTCACTCTCAGAGATCACTGCAACAGATCCTACAATGGATTGTTTTGACTGGCTTCCATAAGCCACCACAACTACTTCTTCCAATTCATTGGCGGGTAACAATGTGATATTTAAAGGGGTATCAGAAATAGCCAATGCAGTCTGAGGTTTATAGCCTACATAACTGTATTCTAAGTTAGCTCCTTTTAAAACTTCGATAGTGTAGTTTCCATCAAAATCAGTGGATACACCATTGACAGTTCCTACTTCTATAACCGTTGCGCCAGGTAAAGGCATACCATATTCGTCATAAATGATTCCACTTACAAGGATGTTTTGTTGGGCTTGGATTGTAAATGGGGCCAAAAAAGCCAAAATAAAGTAAGTCAATAAATATTTCATAAATATGGTTAACAAATTTATCAATACTATTTACAACTAGTGTAACTGAGAATTTTAATGGGCCCCAAGATAAGAATATCTATTTAATTTGACCCCTCGTAGGTTAAATCATAGCTAGTTAACCAGAAATTAATCAAAAAAAACCCAAAAATAAAAAAAATTGGATTTACGCATTTTATAATTCGTAAAATTAATATGTTAAGTAATCTCAGACATATCTATATACATTAGACCAAAATTTGGTTAGACAATTTTTTAAATAAACTACAAAATTTGCGGGCCAAGGGTTTGAATAGAAAAAAAATAATCTATACATTTGCACGCCCATAAAAAAGGGTTTTTTAAAAGAAAATATGCCAACTATAGCACAATTAGTTCGAAAAGGAAGAGTTACTATCAATAAGAAAAGTAAATCGGCCGCTTTGGATTCTTGTCCGCAAAGACGCGGTGTTTGTACTAGAGTATACACCACTACACCAAAAAAGCCAAATTCAGCAATGCGCAAAGTTGCCAGAGTTCGTTTAACTAATGGTAAAGAGGTCAACGCATACATACCTGGTGAAGGACACAATCTCCAGGAACACTCGATAGTTCTGGTACGTGGTGGAAGAGTAAAGGATTTACCTGGAGTTCGATATCACATTGTAAGAGGGGCATTAGACACCGCTGGTGTTGAAGGACGCCTTCAACGCCGTTCCAAATATGGTGCAAAAAGACCTAAGAAATAGCCTTAATTCTTGAAACTTAACTATGAGAAAAAGACAAGCTAAGAAACGCCCCCTGCTGCCTGATCCTAAATTCAATGACCAATTGGTCACCCGTTTTGTAAATATGTTGATGTGGGATGGTAAAAAATCTACAGCGTTTAATATTTTTTATGATGCCATAGAAATTGTAGAAGAGCGTAACCAAGATGAAGATAAAACACCTTTGGAATTGTGGAAAGATGCCTTATCCAATGTGATGCCACACGTAGAGGTAAGGAGTAGAAGGGTAGGAGGTGCTACTTTCCAAATACCAATGCAAATTCGCCCCGATAGAAAAGTTTCCCTTGCTATGAAGTGGTTAATTACCGCTGCTCGCAAGCGAAATGAAAAATCGATGGCACTCCGTCTTGCACAAGAGGTTTTGGCCGCAGCAAAAGAAGAAGGCGCTGCTGTGAAAAAAAGAGTCGACACCCACAAAATGGCCGAGGCCAATAAAGCATTCTCACACTTTAGATTCTAACCAATAATGTCAAGAGACTTAAAATACACTCGAAACATAGGTATCGCTGCCCATATTGATGCTGGAAAAACAACTACCACTGAAAGGATATTGTTTTATACTGGTGTAAGTCACAAAATTGGTGAGGTGCATGATGGTGCGGCAACAATGGACTGGATGGAGCAAGAACAAGAAAGAGGGATCACCATCACATCTGCTGCTACGACTTGTACTTGGGAATTTCCAACAGAACAAGGCAAACCCACTGCAGATGCAAAAGATTATCACTTTAATATTATTGATACCCCCGGTCACGTCGATTTCACTGTTGAGGTAAACCGATCACTCCGAGTACTGGATGGATTGGTTTTTTTATTTTCTGCCGTTGATGGTGTTGAACCCCAGTCAGAGACTAACTGGCGTTTAGCTGATAATTACAAAGTGCCTCGTATTGGGTTTGTTAACAAAATGGATAGACAAGGATCTAATTTCCTAAACGTTTGTCAACAAGTTAAAGATATGCTCAAGTCCAATGCCGTTCCAATTGTATTGAATATTGGAGAAGAGGAAGATTTTAAAGGTATCGTTGATCTAGTGAAAAATCGAGCTATTGTTTGGCACGATGACAACTTTGGATCAACTTTTGACGTTATTGATATTCCCGAGGATTTGAAAGATGAGGCAGAATCACTCAGAGGACAGTTGATTGAGGCTGTCGCTGAAAATGATGAAAACCTCCTAGAAAAATATTTTGAAGATTCAGATTCTATTACTGAGGATGAAATCCATAATGCCCTAAGGGCAGCAACTCAAGAAATGAGTATAATTCCTATGATTTGTGGTTCTTCATTCAAAAACAAAGGGGTGCAGTTTTTGTTGGATGCTGTATGCCGTTATTTGCCTTCTCCTGAAGACAAAGAGGGTATCGTGGGTACAGATCCTCTCAAAGGTATTGAAATAACAAGAAAACCAATGGTCAGTGAGCCATTTGCTGCCCTGGCTTTCAAAATTGCTACCGACCCCTATGTTGGGCGTCTGGCTTTTTTTAGAGCCTATTCAGGCAGGCTTGATGCTGGATCTTATGTGCTAAATAATCGTACAGATAAAAAAGAGCGAATTTCCCGCATCTATCAAATGCATTCCAACAAACAAAATGCTATTGATTTTATTGAGGCGGGTGACATTGGTGCTGCAGTTGGATTTAAAGATATTAAAACAGGGGATACCCTTTCTGCGGAGAAATCTCCCATCATACTTGAGAGTATGGACTTCCCTGATCCTGTAATAGGTATTGCTGTTGAGCCCAAAACTAAAGCTGATATAGATAAGCTTGGAATGTCACTGGCTAAATTGGCTGAAGAAGATCCAACTTTCCAGGTAAAAACTGATGAGTCATCTGGTCAGACTGTCATCTCTGGAATGGGAGAATTGCATTTGGATATTATCATTGATCGTTTAAGACGAGAGTTCAAGGTGGAGGTTAACCAAGGACAACCTCAAGTGGAATACAAAGAAGCACTTACGGCTGTGGCTGACCATCGCGAAGTTTACAAAAAACAAACTGGTGGTCGTGGTAAATTCGCAGATATTGTATTTACACTCGAACCTTCTGAGGAAGGAAAAGTAGGATTAGAGTTTATCAATGAAATAAAAGGGGGTAATATTCCTAAAGAATACATTCCCTCTGTGGAGAAGGGATTTAGAGATTCTATGAAAAATGGGCCTTTAGCTGGGTTTGAAGTGGATTCCATGAAAGTAACTCTAAAGGATGGATCTTTCCACCCAGTAGATTCTGATTCTCTTTCTTTTGAACTTGCAGCCAAACTAGGATTTAAAGAGTCAGCAAGATCTGCTCGAGCTGTAATCATGGAACCCATAATGAAGCTCGAAGTTCTAACACCTGAAGAAAACATGGGAGACATAGTTGGAGATTTAAATCGACGAAGAGGACAAGTAAACTCTATGGACGACAGGGCCGGATCAAAAGTCGTTAAGGCAGAAGTTCCATTGTCTGAAATGTTTGGATATGTAACTTCTCTGAGAACTCTCTCCTCTGGTCGTGCTACCTCAACTATGGAATTTGATCACTATTCGGAGACACCGACTAACATTTCTGAAGGTATTATCGCTGAAATTAAAGGGAATAATTCATAAAGCTTAAATAATGAGCCAAAAAATAAGAATAAAATTAAAGTCTTATGACCACAACTTGGTGGACAAGTCTGCAGATAAAATTGTAAAGACTGTTAAAACCACTGGTGCTGTGGTAACAGGACCTATTCCTTTGCCTACCCACAAGAAAATTTTTACGGTATTACGTTCCCCACACGTTAATAAAAAATCTAGGGAACAATTCAAATTACATTCATATAAGCGATTGCTGGACATTTACAGTTCCTCATCAAAAACTATTGATGCTTTGATGAAGTTAGAATTACCCAGTGGTGTGGAGGTTGAAATAAAGGTTTAATTTTTAAAATATAAATAAATGTCTGGGTTAATAGGAAGAAAAATTGGCATGACCAGTCTCTTTAACAAAAAAGGGAAAAATTTACCTTGCACGGTATTGGAGGTTGGACCATGCGTGGTTACCCAAGTCAGAACCAAAGCAGTTGATGGGTATGATGCGCTACAATTGGGTTTCGATGACAAGGCGGATAAAAATGTCACAAATGCCTCAAAAGGGCACTTTAAGAAATCAAATACTACTCCTAAGAATAAGCTCGCCGAATTCCGGGACTTTGAAGAAGAATTCAAATTAGGAGATATAATAACTGTTGATCATTTTAAAGAAGGGGAATTTGTAGATGTATCAGGTACATCCAAAGGAAAAGGATTCCAAGGTGTGGTGAAGCGTCATGGATTTGCCGGGGTCGGACAGGCTACACATGGCCAGCACAATCGTTTGAGAGCACCGGGTTCTATAGGTGCAGCCTCTTATCCCGCACGAGTATTCAAAGGCATGCGCATGGCTGGTCAGACTGGTAATGAAAAAGTTAAAGTGCAAAATCTTGCTGTTGTTAAGGTTGTCACTGAAAAGAATCTTTTGGTTGTCAAAGGCTGCGTTCCGGGTCACAAAAATTCATATGTAATTGTTCAGAAATAATGGAATTATCGGTACTTAATAATAAAGGAAAAGAGACCGGCAGAAAGGTCAAGTTGAATCCACGGGTTTTTGGGATTGATCCGAATAATCATGCCATATATCTGGATGTAAAACAACATTTGGCTAACAAACGACAAGGAACTCACAAGTCTAAAGAAAGGTCTGAAATTGTAGGTAGTACCCGTAAAATCAAAAAGCAAAAAGGAACAGGCACCGCTCGAGCGGGAAGTATTAAGAATCCTATCTTTCGCGGAGGAGGGAGAATATTTGGCCCAGTCCCAAGAGACTACAATCAGAAAGTTAATAAAAAAGTTAAGAGATTAGCAAGAAAATCGGCATTGAGTATTAAAGCAAAGCAAAAAAGTATTTTGATTATTGAGGATTTCCAAATGGACTCACCCAAAACATCTTTATACAATGATTTACTCAATGCCCTCGGTTTGAGGGATAAAAAGTCTTTATTGGTCTTGGGTGAACCAAATAATAATGTATATTTGTCGTCTCGAAATTTGGGATATTCTAAAGTTATAACTAACTCAGAATTAAATACTTATCATATAACTAACGCTTCTAGCTTGGTCCTTTTTGAAAGTGCTATTTCCGGAATTGAGACAATTTTAAATAAATCCTAAAAAAAATGGATGTTTTAATAAAACCCATAATTACTGAAAAAGCCACCTCTGCTAGTGAGCTTCAAAATTGTTATAGTTTTCTGGTAAACACCAAAGCAAACAAAGTTGAAATTAAAAAAGCTGTAGAAGTAGCTTATGGTGTTTCTGTTAATAAAGTTAGAACTCTAAATCGTGGGCCTGAAAGAAAGACAAAATATACAAAAACTGGTATCCAATTTGGTAAAACCAATGCCACCAAAAAGGCTATGGTTCAACTTGTCGAAGGGGATGTCATAGATTTTTACAGTAATCTATAAAAACGTCTAATGTCAGTAAGAAAATTAAAGCCA